>CAZVLI010000316.1:0-5405 GCA_964627965.1 uncultured Rhodospirillales bacterium | reverse complement strand
CGACACGGCCCTGGCGCCCAACCGACTCTTGCACGAGCGCGGCTACCTCCGGGTCCAGGAGACGAGTCATGGTCAGCTCCTCGACGCCGGAGCGAGCCGTGCCTTCGCGGTCTGCGATCACCAGGTGGCGCACGTCTACGTTCGCGATCCCGCGGACGAGCGCGACGTGGCGACCCTGCTCCGATCCCAGCCGGGGGTGGCTCGGGTGCTAGATCGTCAGGAGCAGCAGGAGCTGGGTATCGACCACGAGCGCAGTGGCGAGCTCGTCTGCATCGCGGAGAAGGGGGCGTGGTTCGCGTATCACTACTGGCTCGACGAAAGTCGGCGTCCCGACTTCGCGCCGACCGTCGATATCCACCGCAAGCCCGGTTACGACCCTACGGAGCTCTTCTTCAACCCGGGTCTCAGGGCGCCGAAGCTCCGCGCTTTCCGTCGCGTTCTGCAGAAGAAGCTGGGCTTTCGCTACCTCGTCGACGTGGCGGACCTTCACGCGCAGGTACTCGACGGCCAGGCCCGGAGCCGAGTTGGCGTCGGTCGGCGCCGTCGCGACCGGTTGCAGGCCGCTCACCGTGGCGGCGATCGCCACCGGTGCGAAGGTGCCCAGGGCGAGGGCGGTCAGGGTGGTCCGGAACAGGCGGCCGGCGGTCGACGAGGCCATGGTCGGTCTCCTTGGTGAAAATCAAGCGCCGGGCATGCTCGCAAAGCCCGGGCGTGGGCGCAAATCGAATTGCGGCGGCTTGCACAGCCGCAGGCTTTTCAATATACCGTCGCGGCTGGCCGGGCGCGTAGCTCAGCGGGAGAGCGCCGCGTTGACATCGCGGAGGTCACTGGTTCAATCCCAGTCGCGCCCACCACCTTACTTCCCTGCCTCAGGCTGGCCGCTTGGCAGCTAACCCGATCCCGGATCACACCGCTAGCGCGGCGGGGTCGAGATCGTCGGGGACCGTCTCGTCGAGGTCCGGGAAGGCTTCCGAAATCAGCGAGCTTTCCGCCTGGAACGACTCGTAGGCCTGTTCCTCGGCCTCGAACTCGGTCAGGTCGCGCGACTGCAGGCCGAGATAGATCGGCTCGCCGTCCTCGCGGTAGATGTTGAACTTGGCGTTGAAGACGTGGTGTTTCAGGCCGTGCTTGTCGCGGATCTGGTAGCGGATGATGTTGAACTTGCCGTTCGGCAGCCGCTGGCCGGTCAGGTAGCACTTCAGCGACGAGATGGTCTCGCGCGACAGCACCACGTCGCGGAACGCCTCCAGCCGCTCCCAGGCGGCGGCGACGAAGAGCGGCGTGTCGACCACCAGCGGCAGGTTCACGTCCAGACCGTCGCGCGAAGGCCGGATGGCGAAGTCGCCGATCAGGGCCTGACCGGGCATCGACTTGCCGATCATCCGCGCCAGGTCGATGGTCAGATCGCCGACGATGTAGCTGTGCAGCGCCGGGTTCACGCCTTCGGACTGGAAGTACTCGAAGGTCGTGCCGACGTGGAAGCAGGTGCGCAGGGTCGGCACGGTGGCGTTGCGTGATTTCTGCTGCGCCACGGCGTTGTCGGCCAGTACCAGCATCATCAGGCAGAACAGGTCGATGTCGGCGCTGATCCCGTCGTTCCGGTTCCAGACGTAGAAGCCGTCGCCGGTAGTGGATCGTGCCAGTGCCACCTTCACGCCCTGCTCGCCGGCGCGCTGGTGCGCGACGTTGATCGAGTAGGCGAGGCTGTTCAGCGCGGTGACCTGCTCCAGCGGCGAGTAGAGCGAGAAATTGACGATGTCGAACAGGACCGCGGCGCGCGCCTCCAGCTTGCGGACGCTGTAGCGGCGCACGAGCCGCTCGATCGCGGCGGCGCGGATGGCGCCGCTGCGCATGCTGGCGGGAATCGCAATCTGGTAGGGCTCGATCTCGCACAGGTCGGCGACGGCCGCCATGCGTTGCGACGTCATCTGGCTGGCGCCGTTGAGGATCTCGTCGTGATCGGCGAAGAACTCGGCGAGCAGGAACTGCGGCACCACAAGCACGGACAGGTGCGTACGCTCCGCGCACCAGCCGATGATCACGTTCCGGCCCAGCTTCCAGAGCTTCTGCAGTTCGCCATCAACGTAGCGGAGGAGCTGACCGTCGTCGGTGCGTGCCAATGCCCTAACTCGTTCTCATGCGATCGGTAATCGCGACGCCGTGGGTACACCGGAGCGGCGGCCGCACGGCACCGGGCGCAGGCCGATCGACCTGCTGCCACTCCAGTTATCAGCATGGCGCGGCAGGGCTTAAACTGGCGTTAATGTAGGGCGTTACTGGGCGGCGTCGGCGGGAAGCTCGGCGCGCAGGACATGCGCGTGCAAATTGGCTAGCCAGACTCGGCCCTCGGCGGTGAAAGTCAGCAGGTCCATGCCTTCGCCGATCAAGGGATGCAGCACGTTCCAGAATAGCTGGCCGTAGCCCCGCGTCATTTCCGCGGTGGTGTTGAAGCCGAGCTGGCCGGCGATGCCGGCCTCCTGCAACTCGATGAAAAGCGGCTTCATCTTCAGCATGAAGTCGGGGTCGGCGACGGCGCCGATGATATGCGCCGCGCGCAGCAGGCCAGGGTCGCTGTCGGTGTCCAGGTTGCGGTCGGGCAGCGGCGGGAAGCGCGAATACTCGATGTTGGCCGCCAGCCGTTCCGGGTCCAGCAACGGGTGGTCGCGGAAATAGTGCCGTACGAAAACCTTGCCTCGGTCGGTGAAGTACGGCCACAGCGCGCCGTTGGAACGGGTGCGGGGGACCACGACGGTCGTCCCGGCCTCATCGGCGATGCAGGTCTCGCCGTCGTCGCCAGGGCAGAGATTGCGCGCGAAGCCGATGGCGAAGCAGAGCAGCGAGGATACGAAGTGGACCCAGTCGAGGCTGTCGACGAGACCGTCGCGCACCATCTTGCCGCGCATGATGTCCTGGCCGACCTGGGTGACCACCATCGTGTGGTCGAGGTCGTGGTAGGGCGCGTTAGAGCGCGCGATGCGCGACAGCGACATGCGTGCGACCTGCAGCAGCACCTGCCTGTGCATCGGGTCGGGGTGCGGATAGAGCCGGTCGTAGGTCTCCAGGACGTTCTCAACGAAGGCGTCGATGACGATGGCGGTGGGGCGGAACATCGGCTGGCTCCTACAACGCCGCGCGGTGCTGTTCGGAGAACACATGGCTGTGCAGGCTGGCGACCCACTGCCGGCCCTCGCGCGTCGCCTCCAGGTAGCCGATGGCCGGCTGGATGTGGCGGTTGACCGTGCGCCAGAAGAAATCCGGGTAGTTGCGCCGCAGGTCCTCCGGCGAGGCGGCGCCGACCTCGTGGTTCGCGCCGGTCTCGTCGAACTCGTAGAACAGGGCGGCGAGCTTGCGCAGGTAGTCCGGGTCGGCCATCTGGCCGATTAGGTCGGCGGCGCGGACCAGCCCCGGGGCCGTGGTGTCTTCGGCCGCATCGGTCCCGTCCGGCACCGGAAAGCGGGTCTTCTCGATGTTGTGGGCGACGACTTCCGGGTCGATTACCGGGTGGTCGCGGAAGCGCCAGCGCACGAACAGCTTGCCGCGCTCGATGTGGTGCGGCGTGAGGTAGGCGTCGGTGGCGCCCTCGGGAATCTCGACCGTCCGGCCTTCGGCGTCGATCACGGCGATGTCGCCGCCGTCGCCGGGGCAGATGCCGCGGACGTAGCCGATGTCGTGGCACAGCAGCGAGATGATGAAGTGGACCCACTCGTCGGCGTCGACGCTGCCTTCCATCAGGTACTTGCCGTGCAGGATCTCCTGCCCGACCAGTGTCACCATTAGAGAATGCTCAAGATTGTGGTAGAGCGCGTTCGAGTTGGCCAGCACCTCCATCGCCATCAGGCCGCCCGTGCGGATGTGCCCCGCCAGGTCGCGGCTGTCGGCGCCGAACAGGCGCAGGTGCCGTTCTTCCAGGTCGTTCAGAACGTGGTCGATCAGGATCGACTTACTCGAAAACATGCCCAACAACGGTCACGAGAACCGCTCCTCTGACACAATTGTCGCCGTTCGGCGCAGGCGGCGCAAAGACGACCGTCACACCCCGGCGTTTTTCTCCAGCGCCTCGATCCGCTCGGCGGTGAGCCGGGCGCCGAGCTCGTGGGCCAGCGCCAGCCCCTCCTTCAACAGCCGCGCGCGCTCCTCCTCCGGCCGGTTGAGGGCGATGGCACAGGCCGCGCGCACCCTGGCCGCCTCGGCACCGAACCAGCGTTCGACCTGCAAACGCTCGACCAGCAGCGAATCGTTCAGCGTTTCCCAGGCCGCCTCGGCCTGTCCGGCCTCCAGTTGCGCGTCCGCCTGCACTACCAGGAACAGCGGCAGGCCGATCTGCAACCCGGTCGCGCGCCAGCCGTCGATGGTGGCGGCCAGTTCCGCCAGCCCGGCCTCGTCTTCGCCCTGCATGGTTCGGGCCCAGCCGCGCACCACCCGGCCGGCGACACCGAGATAGGGGAAGGCCCGCTCGGCGGAGAGTTCGATGGCCCGCTCGGCCCAGCGCGCCGCCTCGGGCGCGTCGCGCAGCAGTTGGTGCGTCCACATTGCGCCGCCATAGGCGAACAGCAGGCTGAACGGATGGCGCAGCGCCCGTGCCCGCGACAACGCCGCTTCCGCCTCGCCGACGGCGCGGTCGGCCTCGCCGAGAACAGCCAACGCCCAGGCATGGATGGCGCGGTTGGCAACGTCGGGATCCTGACCGTAGAGCCGGGCCAGCCGGTCGTCGTCGCCGGGTTCGGCATAGTCGCTGGCGCGGGTCATCCAGCGCGATGCCTCGGGCAGCCGGCCCGGCCAGAAGGCCGAGTTGCCCAACGCGCGGGCGGCTTCCAGCCGCAGCAGGCGGTCGTCGGCCTTCTCCGCCAGCGCCGCCAGTTCGAGCCCGAGGGCTTCGGCGTCGTCGTACTGCGCCAGGCCGATGTGGTACTGCCACTTGCCGCGCAGCGCCCGGAACAACTGCGCATGGTCGCCGACCTGCTCACCGAGCTGACGGGCGCGGGCGAAAGCAGCGTCCGCCTGCGGCGCGGCATAGGAGGCGGCGGCGACCCAGGCGGTGCCGAGGTCGAGCTGCAGGCGCAGTTCGCGCGCCGCCCGGCCGTCGTTGTCGGGCAGCCGGTCGAGCAGCGCCAGCGCCTGGTCGTAGAGCCCGATGGCTTCGTTCAGGGCATGGCTGGCCTGTGCCTGCTGCCCCGCCTTCTCGTAATACTCGATGGCCTTGGTGAGCACGGCGGCGTCGGGCTCGCGATCGGCGGCGGCCTGCCGCCAGTGGAAGGCGAGCAGCGCCGGGTCGTCGCGCGCGACCGTCGGCCGGGTGGTCTCGTACCAGGTGGCGAGGTTCTGGTGCAGGGCGCGGCGCTGCGAGTACAGCATCAGGTCGTAGGCGGCCTCGCGCACGACGTTGGTGCGGAAGCGGAATCGGCCGA
>CAZVLI010000315.1:0-5426 GCA_964627965.1 uncultured Rhodospirillales bacterium | reverse complement strand
CCGCGACGCGATGGCGTAGGGCTTCGAGTTCGGCGTAGCGGACTACTCCGAGTCCGCGACGCGATGGCGTAGGGCTTCGAGTTCGGCGTAGTCCGGGTCGTCGAGGAAGGCGTGGATCGCGGCGCGATCCGGGAAGCGGAACATCACCAGCCGGTGCGGCTGCCAGTCGCCCTCGGTGAGCTCGAAGTCGCCGCCGCGCACCAGGTACTCGCCGCCGTGCTTCGCGATCAGCGCGGGTACGTTCTCGCGATAGTGCGCGAAGGCGTCCGCGTCGTGGATGTCCAGGTCGACGATCATATAGGCGCTCGTGCGCTTCCTCCTCCGGCCACGCGCTCGGCGATGGCGACGATACGCGTCATCTCGCGAAGCACCGGCTTCTCGATCAGCTTGCCGTCGATGACCACGAGGCCGGTGTCGGCCTCCGCGAACGTCTTCAGGATGCGTTGGGCCCGGGCGACGGCGGCCTCGTCCGGTGTGAACACGCCGTTGATCGCCGCGATCTGCTTCGGGTGGATCGCGCCCTTGCCGGAAAAGCCGAGGTCGCGCACAAGCTCCGCCTCACGCACCATCCCGTCCGGATCGTCCAGGTCGAGCCACGGCACGTCGATGGCGTCGATCCCGACCGAGGCGGCGGCGTGCACCACGCGGCTGCGGGCATAGAGCAGCGGCTCGTAGGCGTTCTTGCAGCGCAGCTCGGCCGCCATGTCGACGCCGCCGAAGAACAGCGCGTCGATCCGCGGCGAGGCGCGGGCGATGTCCATCACCGCCTCCAGACCGGCATTGGTCTCGATGATGACGTGCAGCCGCGTGGCATGCCCGCGCTCGGTGAGCAGGTCGTCGAGCCACACCACTTCGTCCGGCGTGCGCACCTTCGGCAGCATCAGCGCCGGCGGCGGCGTGTCGGTGGCCAGCACCGCCTGCACGTCGGCAAGCCCGAAGGCTTCGCGCAGGCAATTGATGCGCACGACCCGCTCCACGCCGTCGTCGGCCTGCGGCTCGGCGAACAACGCGATGGCGTTCTCCCGCGCCGCCGCCTTGTCCTTCGGCGCGACGCCATCCTCCAACTCGACGCAGACGATGTCCGTCCCGGTCGCCAGCGCCTTCGGGTACATCGCCGGGTTCAGCCCGGGCGTGAAGATGAAGCTGCGCCGCGGCCGCGCCACACGTTCCGACATTGATGAGGTCCTCCTAGGCCGGTTCCACGTCGACCCAGTTGGTATTGTAGGTCATCGCGCCGCATGGCGAAGGCACGTCGCGCGACAACGCGTTGGCGCAGCCGGCGCGGTCCACGCCGTCGTCGTCGGGATCGAACCAGGCGCCTTCCTTGATCGACACCACGCCGGGTGCGATCCGGTCGGTCACCTTGGCCGGCAGGACGGTGGCGCCGTACTCGTTGAACACCCGCACCATCTGGCCGTCCTCGATGCCGCGCGCGTGCGCGTCGTCGACATGAAGCCAGACATCGTCGGGATCGACGCGCGCGAGCTTCTCCTGGTTGTCGTGCACCGAGTGCGTCCGCGCGCGCGACTTCGGGCTGAGCATCTGTAGCGGATGCGTGCCCGCCGGCGGCTCGACCCAGGTCGGCACCGCCGAGATCTCGCCCAGGCCGTAGGGATCGGGATTGGCCGCCAGTGTCGTCGAGTAGACCTCGATTCTGCCCGACGGGGTGGAGAAGGGGTGCCGCTTCGGATCGCGGATCTGCGCCGCGAACGCCACCGCGTCGGCGGGTGTCGGCAGACGCGCGACCCCGGCCTCGCGGAACGCGTCGAAATCGCCGACTGCGTTGCCGGTCAGTTCGCGCAGCCAGGTCTCCTCGTCGCGGTCGTTGTAGTCGTCGATCCCGACGCGGGTGGCCAGGTCGGCGAAGATGTCGATGTCGTTGCGGCACTCGCCCATCGGGTCAATCGCCTGGCGCATGTAGATCAAATAGTGCCCGGCGCCGGCCCATGGCGTGTGCACGTCGTTGCGTTCCCAGAAGGTGGTGGCGGGCAGCACGATGTCGGCGTACTTCGCGGTCGGGGTCAGGAAGTGGTCTTGCGCGACGATGAACTCCACGTCGTCCAGCGACGCCGCGATCCGGGCCGTGTTCGGGCACTGATTGAACAGGTCGCCGCCGGCCGAGTAGATCAGCTTGATGTCGGCCGGATAGCCGCCGGCCTTCCCCCGTTCCAGCAGGTCGCCCAGCAGCGCCGTCGCCACGCGCGCGCCGGTCGGATTCGTTCCGGTCGGCAGCGAGCGGATGCCCGCCCGCCCGGTGGCGCCGTTCGACACCCCGGAATTGCCGCCGACGATGCCGACATTGCCGGTGATCGCCGCCAGCGCATACGCCGCGCGGTGGAATTGTTCGCCGTTGATGGTCCGGCCCGGGGCGTAGCCGCACTGGATCGCCGCCGGCTTGGAAGTGGCGAACTCGATGGCCAGCCGGCGGATGGTCTCGGCCGGGATGCCGCACTTCTCCGCCGCCCATTCCGGCGTCTTCGCGATGCCGTCGGCCTCGCCCATCAGGTAGGCCTTGTAGGACGAGCCGGCGGGCGCGCCTTCGGGCAGATGTTCGTCGTCGAAGCCGAGCACGTGGCGATCGCAGTAGGCCTGGTCGTGCAGGCCTTCCGCCACGATCACCTGCGCCATGGCGATCAGCGCGGCGGCGTCGGTCGACGGGCGGATGTAGATGTGCTCGTCGGCCAGGCTGGCGCTGGTACGGGTACGCCTCGGATCGACGCAGACGATGCGAACGCCCGTCGCCTTGGCCTGGCGCAAATACTGCGGCGTGTTGGTGCCGAAGTGGCCGTCCGCCGGGCTCCAGCCCCACATCAGGATCAGCTTGGAGTTCACGAAGTCGGTCGGCTCGCGCCCGGCCGCCTTGTAGTTGGCTTCCGTGCCGTAGACCGTGCGCACGGCGAAGATCTCCGCCTCGCACGACATGTTGGCCCACAGTTCCGTGTTGCCGCCGAACTTGTTGAAGAACCGCGTGGCGGCCGAGCGGTTGTGCAGCATCGACAGGCTGCCGGAGCGCGACAGGTCCAGGATCGACTCGTTGCCATGGGTCTCGCGGACCCGCAGCAGTTCCGCGGCGACCTGTTCGAGCGCCTCGTCCCAGGAAATCCGTTCGAACTGGCCCGACCCTCGCGGTCCGCTGCGCCGCATCGGGTGCAGCAGGCGGTCGGGGTGATAGACCCGCTCGACCATGCTCAGCCCCCGCGCGCAGGCCGCCAGCGGCGGGTGCTCCGCGTTCCAGCGCCGGCTGTCGGTCGAGATCTTCTCGATCCGGCCATCGACCACGTGCGCGTTGACGACGCAACGGCCGCCGCAATTGTGGCCGCAGGTGCTGGTGACGACGCGCTCGCCGGGCCGGGCCGCCGGGCGGGGCGCCTCATAGATCGTTTGCGTGTTCATGCGAGGCATTATAGCCAGCAATCGCGACCGTTACTTCGGTCGCGAGCGAAGTGCAGCGAGTCTGCGCCGCAACCGTTGAGGGGAAACTGACATGCTCGACTGGATCGCCGATCCCGCCATCTGGGCCAGCCTGCTGACGCTGACCGCGCTGGAGATCGTGCTCGGCATCGACAACGTCATCTTCATCTCGATTCTGGCCGATCGACTGCCGGTCGAGCAGCGCCGCCGCGCGCGGCTTGTCGGGCTGAGCGGCGCGCTGATCATGCGCATCATCCTGCTGGCGATGATCACCTGGATCATCGGGCTGACGAAGCCAGTGTTCACGGCCTTCGAGATCGACTTCTCGTGGCGCGACCTGATCCTGTTGGCCGGCGGCCTGTTCCTGCTGGCGAAGTCGACGCGCGAGATACATCACTCGGTGGAGGGCGACCGCGACGCCGACGGCAGTCGTCAGGCCGGCCTGAACTTCGGCGTGGCGATTTTCCAGATCATGCTGCTCGACTTGGTCTTTTCGCTGGATTCCATCGTCACCGCGATCGGCATGGCGCAGGACCTGTGGGTCATGGTCGCGGCGGTGATCATTTCGATGGTGGTGATGTTCGCCGCCTCCGGTCCGATCTCGGCCTTCGTCTCGCGCCACCCGACGGTGAAGATGCTGGCGCTCAGCTTCCTGCTGCTGATCGGTATCGCACTGGTCGCCGACGGCCTGCATTTCCACATCCCGAAGGGCTACCTGTACTTCGCGGTCGCCTTCTCGGTGGGTGTCGAGATGTTGAACCTGCTGGCCTCGCGTCGACGCAGGGCGGCAAAGGGGCGGGCCTGAAAACACGAAAGGCGCCCTGGGGGCGCCTCATGCATTGGCCGGATAGAACAAAGCCCCGCGTCCGGGCGGGGCTTTGATCAGGCGGCGCGACGATGCGGAACGAAGACCTGGCGAGGCTCGGTCTCGTTTTCGCGCAGCGCCATCTTGAAGTGCGCTTCGCAGTACGAGCTGCCGGTCTTGCGGTGTTCGCCGCAGTACTCGTGGTTCGGCTTGGTGCCGTGATCCCACATCGGCCACTTGCAGCCGCGCGGGGAAAACGATTTCTCCATCGGTCTACTCTTCGGTTACGGAATCGTGGAACACATGCGGATGTGGTTTCGCAGATGCGAAAGGTCAAGTGTGATACTTTGATGATAGACAGGGTGCGACGCGACATAGGGTCGCATGAACGGAGCCGCCGGCCATGTTGCTCGATTGGCTGATCGTCAACCAGGACCGGATCGGCCTGTGGCTGCTGGTTGTTGGCGGGCTCTATCTGCTGGCCATCCTGATCCCGCTCAGCGCCCGCGCCAGCTGGCGCTCGCGCCTGCTGCTGGGCACGGGGGCGCTTGCCAAGCTGTTGTCAGGGCTGCTGTTTTCCGTCCCGGGCATCGTCTTCAACCTGGCCGTCCTGATCGTCGTATTGGGCGGCGCCGCGCTGTGGGCGCTGCAGCCTATCCCGCGCCTGGACGAGATAGAGCCGGTCGAGATCGTCCGCTCGGTACCGCAGAACAGCAAGCTCATCGTCTACGTCGGCGGCTGGGACGGCGAGGGCGCGCGTCGCCTGATCGACCTGATGGCCGGGGACCGGGCGCTGTCCGATGCTGACATTATCGTGGTCGACTACGCCGACATCGTGCGCCGGCGCGAGCCGCGGCTGATCGAACTCGCCCAACGGTTGTATTCGCCCGTTCACGCGGCTATTGGCGACCCCAGGTACAAGGCCGTCGTGCTGGTCGGTCACTCGGCCGGCGGGCTGCTGGCCCGCTGGTGGGCGGCGCCGACCAAGAAGGGCGAAAAGGTGCTTCCGATCAAGGCGTTGATCGACCTGGCCGTGCCCAAGCGGGGCGCCGATCTGGCCGCCCTCGGCCTGGCGCTGGGGTTGCGCCCGGACCTGCTGTCCGAACTGAACGAAGATGCCGGCCTGGCGGGCGCCGCGACCCGGCGCTGGCGCGACCTGATGCCGAATGCCGGCGTCTACTGCGGCTGGGGCGAGAAGGACAAGGCGGTG
>CAZVLI010000314.1:0-5432 GCA_964627965.1 uncultured Rhodospirillales bacterium | reverse complement strand
TCAGCATCAACGCGACGAGCTGCGACTGACGCGACGTGCCGGTCTTGCGATAGGTCTGCTTGATCTGGTTGCGCACCGTGTTGACGGAGACGTTGAAGGTGCGCGCGACCTCCTTCGGGCTGGAACCGTTGACCAGCTCGATGGCCACGCGGCTCTCCGCCGGCGTGAGGTCGTAGAGCTCCTGCAGCACCTTCGGCGGAACCTCCCAGCGGTGCTCCGGATCGCGGACGAACACGGCCGCCAGCGGACTTTCGCCATCGTCGGTCCCGGCCCGCATCGACGTGACCAGCACCGCATAGGCCTGTCGGCCGCTCGGCCGCGACACCGCCATGATGCCGGTATCGCTCTCACGACCCTCCTTGAGGCCCATTGCCGCATCGACGAGGTCACGGAAGTGCGTCGTCTCCCCGCCGCGCCAGAGATCCACGGTACCGTCCCGAAGCGACAGTCCGTCGCCGGCGCCCAGCAGTTGCTCGGCACTGGCGTTGGCCAGCACCGGTCGCAGATCGGCGCCGACCACCAGCATCGGCGTCGCCAGCAGGTTCAGCGTCGCCTGCGCCCGCGTGCGCTCGGTGACGTCGCGCAGCGCCACGACGGTTCGTGAGGTCTCGCCGATACCGTCGGCGCCGACCGAGAGCTCCATCAGGAACTGACTGCCGTCGTGTCGCCGCCCGGTCACGGTCTCACCGGCCATGCGCGTCAGACGTTGATGCCAGTTGCTGTCGAACGACCCCTCCGACTCGCCAAGCAGCACGGAAAGCACAAGCTGGCCCTGCGCCTCGACACCGCGCCAGCCGAGAATCTGTTCCGCCGATGGATTGAGGTCGGTGATGCGACCGTCGCTGTTCACGGTGACGATACCGTCGGCAACGCTCGCAACCAGCGAGCGCAGCTCGCCCTCGCGTTGTGTCAGCAGGTCGTTCTTCGCCGAAAGCGCGTCCGCCGACTGCTCGACCTGCCCGACGACGAACTCGGCACGCCGGATAAAGGCGATCAGGAGCCCGAGCGTGAGCAGCGCGCCCGCGCCGGCCGCCGGCACGAGCCGGGTCAGCAACGCCGTACCCGGCAGTTCCGGGTTCCAGCCGATGTGCCCCACGACATCGCCGTCGAAGCCGATCACCGGCGCCGTGGCGCCGCTACCGCCAACGCCCGTGAGGAGATGAAGATCGGCCAGGCCATAGTCGTCGGAGAACTGTGCCAGCACCGGGCCGTCAAGCTGCTTGGCCAGAACGAGCGTGGCCATCTTGTCCGGCGACTCCGGCGAGTCGTCCTCGCCCTCGGCCGTGATGACGCTGGCCCCGACGGCCCAAAGATGATCGCCCACGCGCACGAAGCCCTGGACCGGAACGGGCTCGACCGAGTCGTCGCGCGCCACGCCCTTGCGGTTCGGCTCTCGCGCCGCCCGCGCCAGCGGCAGAAGCTGCTCGCCGGCGACGTCGGCAAGGGTCGGCGTCTCGATGTCCTCCCCGTCGCGTTGCGCGTAGATGACGGTGTCGTCACCGTCGAACACGACGGTCTGGGTGACACCGATATTGTCGGTGAGGTACCAGCCGATGTTGCCCGCGGCCCACACCGGGTCGAACTCGATCAACAGGTTCGTGACCGAGTCATCCCACCAGCTGTAGTCCTTGGCCGCGACGGCCATCTTCTTGGCCTCGGCCTTGGTCAGCGCCGCGACCAGGCGCTCCGACTCGGCCAATGCGACACGATTCTGCCCGACCGATGACAAGTAGATCATCGCGATCAGGCCAAACCATCCAATCCCGCAAATCGCCAGAACCGGATAGAGCAGATCCCGCTTCAGGTTTCCCCCGGCGCCAGGCCGGCCACTCACACTAGACAGGGGTCTTACCTCGAACAGAGTCCAACTTGCGTCCCCCTGCGACGCACGGTCGCCCCTTTTTTGACCACAGGAGCGTCACAGGCGCAAGTTGCAAAGTTGAGACAAACTGCAAGTCATTCGCAGAATAATTCCAGTCTACAGAGTGACGAAATGCACAAATACCAGTGATTCAAGGCGCATAGCCAAAGCACGCAGTTAACAAGGTCTTTCTTTAGTCCCGCTAGGTCATCAATATGGAGGGGCTTGTTCTGTTTATTTGTTCTGCATTTTAGTCATCTTGTATGGGAACTCCGAAACCGTACCGCCATAGGCTAATTGGGCAATAGACACCCCCACTACGCCTGCCAAATTGGGTTCAAGTTGGCCGCAACGGCCGCTTCGTGGAACCCAACGAGCCATGCGCGAGTACGGTCGCAAAATTTCCGCCTACACCCGCGACAAGGGTGGCGCCTCCGCCGTCTACCTTGCCCTGATCGCACCTCTCGTTCTCGGCACCGGTGTCCTGGCCGTCGACGTCGGTCGACTGGTGGTGCTGCGCTCGCAGATGCAGAACGCCGCCGACGCCGCCGCGATCTCCGCGGCGAACCAGCTCGACGGCGAGGACGGCGCCCGCGCCCGCGCCACGTCGGTCGCCAACAACGCGCTCGACAACCAGACCCGGCTTGCCGACGATTCGATGGACCTGAGCACGGCCTCGGTCACCTTCTACTCGGCGATCGAGCCCTCGAAGGTCGTCGCCACTAACGACGCGGAGACGCTCTACGTCGAGGTCGACCTCAACCCCAGGTCCGCCAACACCATCCTGGACAACCTGCTGAGCATGGCCTCGACCGCCAGCACTCAGTCGGTTGTGACGCTGGACGCCGACGCGACCGCGACGCCGGTGAACATCGTGTGCGCGGTGCCACCGCTGATGGTGTGCGACCCGGCCGAGACCGACCCGAACCTGTCCTTCAAGCTGCCGCAGAATGCCGGCCGGCAGATGCTGATCAAGCCGGGCCCGAGTTCCGGCACTTTCGCGCCCGGCAACTACGGCCTGCTCTGTCCGGCCGAGGGCAACTGCGGCTCCAGCAACGTCGGCGACAATCTGGCGGCTGAAAGCCCGGGCGGCTGCTTCGGCGACGTAGACGGCACCCAGGTCGACACCTCGCCCGGCGTCCAGACCAACCAGGTACGCAACGGCATCAACGCCCGCTTCGACCTCGGCAACCAGAACCCGAAGCGGCCGTCGAAGAACATCATCGCCTACGACCGCGATTCCAACATGAACAACCCGAACATCATTCTCGGGAACGGCAGCTGGAACCCCAACAGCTACTGGAACACCTACCACGGTGGCGAGATCGAGCCGAACAACCTCGCCACCTACACGCGCTACCAGGTGCATCTCTACGAGATGGGCGTGTCCTTCGCCCGCAACGGCAAGCAGACCATCTACCCCGTGCCGTCGAACCTGCCGGCCGGCTTCTCGATCGTGAACCCGCCCGGCGAGTCGATCCCGCCCGATGGCGACCCGAACGGCCAGCCCTCCGACGACCCGAAGCGCCGCGTGGTGAAGGTCGCGGTGCTGAAATGCCAGGCGCTCGACGTGCGCGGCGCGCACCTCTACCCGACCTTCGGCAACTACGTGGAAATGTTCCTCACCGAAGAGGTCGGCAAGCCCCCGGCGGCCGACGTCTACGCCGAGGTCATCGGCCCGCTCTCCCTCACATCACCGGACGACTACCATGCGAACATTCGCATCGTTGATTAGGCGCTTCCTGCGCGACGACCGGCGCGGCGCCTCGGCGCTGGAGTTCGGCCTGATCGTCCCGATCCTCATGCTGGCGGTGGGCGGGGTCACCGAGCTCGGCTCCTACTTCCAGCAGGTCGGCTCGGTGGAGAAAGGGCTACGCTCGGCCGCGACCTATGCCGCCCGCGCCGACCTGCCGTTCACCAACGCGACCCTGAACACGATCGAGAAGATCGCCCGCACCGGCGAGATCAATGGCACCACCGACGTGGTCGAGGGCTGGTCCGACAACGCCTCCGACCTCACCGTGACGGTGACCGACGTGAACAGCGGCGGCACCACCGTGCCGGTGATCCGCCTCCAGGCCACCCTGCCCTACACGCCGATCGTGCCGATCATCGACGAACTCGTCGTCCTGCGCGGCCTGACCATCACCGCGTCGCACGAACAAGCCCACATAGGTAGCTGACATGTTGCTCAGGCGCTGGCTCAAGGACTGCCGCGGCGCGATGGCGGCGGAGTTCACACTGATCGCGCCGCTGCTGCTGCTGGTCACCGTCGGGATCTTCGAGACCATCTTCGTCATCTCCGATTTCCAGACCGCCAGCGAGGCGACCCGACGCGGCGCCCGCATCGCCTTGATCGGCACCCCGGTGGCGACGCTGAACAACGTCAGCAACAACGTCAGCGTCGTCTGCACCGGCAGCAACGGCGGCACCGACCCGAACTGCACCAACGGCAGCCTGCAGGCCGCGGCCGTGTTCACCAACATCGTGACGGCGATGCAGCAGATCGCGCCCTGGCTGGAGCCGCAGAACGTCCGCGTCACCTATGCCAAGAGCGACATCGCCGACGAGAGCGGCCTGCTGACGCCGCTGATCACGGTAGAGATCATCAACGCCAACTACGAGCCCAAGGTGACGCAGTCGTTCAGCATCGACCTGGCGATCCCGCTGCCCAGCTTCGAGACCACGCAGCTCGGCCCGACCATCGTCCTGAACTAGTCATTCCTGGGCCAGCTCGGCCATCACCTTGGCGATCACACGCGCGCCGGCGGCGAGATCGCCGGGCGTGGCATTCTCGATCTCGTTGTGGCTGATGCCGCGCTCGCACGGCACGAACACCATCGCCACCGGACACACCGCGTTCAGCAGCCCGGCGTCGTGCCCGGCGCCCGACGGCATCCGCATCGCCGGCAGTTCCAGCGCGTCGGCGGCGGCAGCGACACGGCTCACCATCTCCTCGCGGAACGCCACCGGCGACGAGTAGGTGATGTCGGTGACGGTGACCTCGCAGGGGCCGGCATTGGCGGCGGCGACCTCGTGGATGCCCTTGCCGCGCGCTTGCAGCACCGCCTCGTCGGGATGGCGAAAGTCGATGGAGAAATGCACGCGGCCCGGCACCACGTTCGGCGAACCGGGATGCGTCTCGAACCGCCCGATGGTGAAGCGCACCACGTCTTCCGGGTCGGCCATCAGCTCGTGCAGGCCGCGCACGATGGCGACGGCGGTGACGAACGCGTCCTTGCGCGTCGCGTGCGGCGTCGTTCCGGCGTGCGCCTCCTCGCCGACGATGTCGATCTCGAAGCGGCTGGCGCCCTGGATGCCGGTGACCACGCCGATGGTCAGTTCTTCCTGCTCCAGGCGCGGCCCCTGTTCGATGTGCGCTTCCAGATAGGCATGGATGTCGGTGCCGAGCGGCCGCTGCGCCGCGTTCGGCGTCGCCGCCACGGTCTCGGCCAGCGCGTCCGAAACTCTCACGCCGGCCCGGTCGACCACCGCCAGCATGTCTTCCAGCTTCTTCGCGCCGACGAACACGCCGGAGCCGGTGCAGCCCGGCTGGAAGCGCGATCCCTCC
>CAZVLI010000313.1:0-5434 GCA_964627965.1 uncultured Rhodospirillales bacterium | reverse complement strand
TACACTCTTTCCCTCTACGACGAGGCCATGCGCGGCCTCGACATCCTTCCGCCCGTCACCGGTGGCGCGACCCGTCAGGCCAGCGTCCTGGCTGGACTGGAGGCCCTGGCGGCAGACCCACCGGCGCAGGTGCTGATCCACGACGCCGCCCGACCACTGGTCTCGGGGGCGTTGATCGATCGGGTACTGGCGGCCCTGGACACCGCGCCGGGCGCCCTGCCCGCCCTGCCGGTGGTCGACAGCCTGCGGCGTACCGAGGCCGGCCGGGTGACCGGTCAGGTCGACCGTCACGGACTTGTCGCGGCGCAGACGCCGCAGGGTTTCCATTTTGACGCTATCCTGACGGCGCACCGGCAGGCCGAGGAGGGCCAGACCGACGACGTCGCGGTGGCGCTCGCCGCCGGCCTGGAGGTCGTCGAAGTCGCCGGCGAGGAGGGCAATTTCAAGGTGACGACCGCCGCCGACCTGGCCCGCGCCGGGCGCACGCTCAAGCCCTCCTGGGTCACCCGGGTCGGCACCGGATATGACGTCCACCGCTTCGGGCCGGGCGACCACGTGACGCTGTGCGGCGTCCGCGTGGCCCACGACGCCGCGCTGGTTGGCCACTCCGACGCGGATGTCGGCCTGCACGCACTGACCGACGCTATCCTCGGCGCGATTGGCGCCGGCGATATCGGCCAGCACTTCCCGCCGTCCGACCCGCAGTGGCGCGGCGCCAGCTCTGACCGCTTCTTGAAGCACGCCGTTGACGAGGTCGGCCGGCGCGGCGGCCGACTCGATCACCTCGACCTCACCCTGGTTTGCGAGCGGCCGAAGGTCGGCCCGCATCGCGACGCCATGCGCGCCGCCGTCGCCGATATCTGCGGCCTGGCGCCGGAGGCCGTGAGCATCAAGGCGACGACGACCGAAGGGCTCGGCTTCACCGGCCGGCGCGAGGGCATCGCCGCCATGGCCACCGCCACCGTGCGACTTCCGGACGCCGGCTGATGGGCACCTTCACCCCGCGCCAGCCGGCGTTGCCCATGAGCCAGCCGGCCGCCCTGATTGCGACCTGGTTCGGTGTCGGACTGCTCCGACCGGCCTCTGGCACCTGGGGCTCGCTCGCCGCCCTGCCCTTTGGCGCGTTGCTGATGTGGGTTGGTGGGCCGGCGCTGCTGCTGGCGGCGACGGTGGTCGTGTTCGGGCTCGGCTGTTGGGCCGGTGACCTCTACGAGCGCGCCGACACCGGCAAGGATCCCGGCGCGGTGGTGATCGACGAGGTCGCCGGGCAATGGCTGGTGCTGCTCGCAGTTCCGCTCTCGTGGCCGGCCTACCTGCTGGCCTTTCTGCTGTTTCGCATCCTCGACATCGCCAAGCCGTGGCCGGCGAGTTGGGCCGACAGCCGCGTTTCCGGCGGCCTCGGCATCATGCTGGACGACGTCCTCGCTGCCGCGTGGGGCTTGGCCGCCCTGCTGCTCTTCAACATGTTCATGGGCTGGCCGGAGTTCATGCTGTGATCGATGACGACCTCCAGACTCGTGCCATTGGCGTGCTCGAAGCCGCCAAGGCAGCCGGCCGCATGGTGGCGACGGCGGAGAGCTGCACCGGCGGCCTGATCGCCGGGACGCTGACCGAGATCGCCGGCTCATCGGCGGTGGTCGAGCGCGGCTTCGTGACCTACTCGAACGAGGCCAAGAACGAGCTGCTCGGCGTGCCCGAGGCCATGCTGATCGAGCATGGCGCGGTGTCGGAACCGGTGGCCCGAGCGATGGCCGAGGGCGCCCTGCAACGCAGCCGCGCCGACCTCGCCGTGGCCGTGACCGGCGTTGCCGGTCCGGGCGGCGGTTCCGACGACAAGCCGGTCGGCCTCGTCCACCTCGCGCTGGCCACGACCGGGCAGCCGACCGTCCATCGCAAGATGCTCTATGGCGATATCGGCCGCGCCAGCATTCGCCGCGCGACCATCGTCACCGCGCTGGAGATGCTGCGCGAGGCGCTGTCGGACTGACCTGGCCTGTCCGAGGGAAATTGGTGAGCGGCATCATCCCAGCACTCGCCGAACGACCCGAGCAGCGGGAAGTATTCAAGCGACCTTGCGCTGCATGGGCTGCCGGGTGAGGTCGAGAACCAGGGCGTCCACTTTTGCTTCCGCTGCTTCGATCGAGGCCTGCAAGCGCTCGTCGGCGAACTCGTCGTACTCGACGGCAACGCCGCGTACGTCGTTGATGCCGATATAGCCGAAAGGCACCGCGACCCCGCCCTCCACGTGGTTCATATGTTCGAGGCGCTCGCCCGGGTCATAGCCGTGGTCGCCCCGCGAGGAGACGATGACTAGGGTCTTGTCGTCGCCGACCAGGGGCCAGTACGGCGCGCCCGCGCGACTCCGATCGAAGCCGAACGTCCGGCCGACGCGCACGATGTTGTCGATGTAGGCCTTGAATGGGGCGGGCATGCCGAAGTTGTACATCGGCACCCCGGCCACGATGACATCGGCCTCGAGAAGCTCGTCGACCAGGCGATCGCTCTCCGCCAGCGTCTCTTTCATCCACGGTTCCCGCTCCTCCGGCTTGGTGAAGGCGGCATGGATCCAGGCGCCGGTGACCGGCTGCGGCGGCGCCTGGCCGACGTCGCGATAGATCACACTGTCCTGCGGCTGGCGTTCCTTCCAGCGCTCTACAAAGCGGGCGGTGAGACGGCGGCTGTGCGACCCGAAACGCGTCTCTGCGGAACTCCCGGGACGGGCACTGGCATCGATGTGAAGGACGGTCGTCATGGTGCGGAACTCCTACGGGCGAGTTGCAAGCAGATGATTTGAATTTATCTATCGTCAGGACCCGCGCTTGCTGCGTCCCGAGTTGGTAGAGACATAGGAGGCTGAGACGTCTTGTGCAAAATCGAATGCCTCACCTTTGAAATGAGTTGAAGTCAGCCATGCCGGACCTGCCGCCGCTATCGGCCCTGCGCGCCTTCGAGGCCGCCGCCCGTCACCTGAGCTTCAAGCGGGCGGCGGAAGACCTGGCCGTGACACCGACCGCCGTCAGCCATCAGATACGCCTTCTGGAGGAGGTGCTTGGTGTGCGCCTGTTCGAGCGGCGGCCGCGCCAGGTCACGTTGACTCCAGCCGGCACCACGCTCTTCCCGGTGATCAACGGGGCCTTCGCCGCCATGCGCGAGGCGATCGGGCGCGTGAGGGAGAACGAGCGCCGGCGCGGCGTCACGCTCTCGGCGACCACGGCATTCACGGCAAAGTGGCTCGTGCCCCGGCTGGCGAGCTTCGCCGAAGCCCATCCGGACATCGATCTCCGCCTACATGCCTCGGACGAGGTCGTCAGTTTCGGCGCCGGCCGGGCCGATATCGCCGTACGCTACGGGCCCGGCCCCTACCCCGGCCTGGTATCGGAGCAGCTCTTCGTGGAGCACTTCGCGCCGGTGTGCAGTCCACGTCTCGGTATTCGGTCGCCCGAGGACCTGAAAGGCCAGACCCTGCTCCACAGCGAATGGCGGAACGTAGATGCGATGACCCCGAGCTGGGTCCGCTGGTGCGAAGCGGCCGGCTTGGAAGGCCTGGATACGACGGCTGGCCCGGTCTTCCTCGACGACAGCCACCTGATCCAGGCGACGGTCGCCGGTCAGGGCGTCGCTCTGCTCAGTCCCGTCCTTGTCAGGGACGAACTCGCTGCCGGCTACCTGATCCAGCCCTTTGGGCCTGAACTGCCTGGCTACGCTTACCACCTCGTGCACCCGCCGCAAGGCGACGGCGCGGATGAGGTCGAGGCGCTGAAAGACTGGATGAAAGGAGCGCTTGGCAGCTAGCTGTCAGTTGCCGACCTCGGCAAGCTCCCCCGTGGCGTCAGGGGAGCCGTAGACCGCGTGCGCGCGGGCCTCGAAGGCGGAGACCATGCGTTTGACCGCTTCGTTGAAGACGCCGGTCGCGACGGTCTGCAGCAGGCGCGAGCGGAACTCGAAGTCGATGAAGAAGTCGACCTCGCAGGCGCCGTCGGGCGCCGGCTCGAACACCCAGTGGTTGTTCAGGTAGCGGAACGGCCCGTCGATATACTCCACGTCGATCCGGTCTTGCGGGTTCAGCGTGACCTTCGACGTGAAGGTCTCGCGGAACACCTTGAAGCCGACCATCAGGTCGCCCCAGATCACGTTGTCCTGGCGCCGCTTGATCCGGCAGGCCAGGCACCACGGCAGGAACAGCGGGTAGCGCTCGATATCGGCGACGAGATCGAACATCTGCGCCGGCGTGTAGGGCAGCAGCTTGCGTTGCGCGTGGGTCGGCATCAGCTGGCCAGGGCCGCCTCGCGCCGGCGCCGCAGTTCCGCGAAGTCGCGGTCGGCGTGATAGGACGAACGGGTCAGCGGCGTCGACGAGACCAGCAGGAAGCCCTTGCCGCGCGCCAGGGTGGCGTAGTTCTCAAACTCGTCCGGCGTCACGAAGCGGTCGAGCGGGTGGTGCTTCGGCGACGGCTGCAGGTACTGGCCGATGGTCAGGAAGTCGACGTCGGCCGAGCGCAGGTCGTCCATCACCTGCCCGACCTCGCCCTTGTCCTCGCCGAGCCCGACCATGATGCCGGACTTGGTGAAGATCGACGGGTCGAGCCGCTTCACGTCGGCCAGCAGTTGCAGCGAGCCGAAATAACGCGCGCCAGGCCGTACGCCGGGATAGAGCCGCGGCACGGTTTCCAGGTTGTGATTGAACACGTCGGGCCGCGCCTCGACGACAAGCTCCAGCGCGCCGGCCTTGCCCTGGAAGTCGGGCGTCAGCACCTCGATCGTGGTCTCCGGCGAGGCCTGGCGGATCGCGCGGATGGTCTGCGCGAAGTGTTCCGCGCCGCCGTCATCGAGATCGTCGCGATCGACGGACGTAACGACGACGTGCTTCAGTTCCAGCTTGGCGACCGCGACACCGACGCTTTCCGGCTCCAGCGGGTCCAGCGCGTCCGGTCGTCCGGTGCGCACGTTGCAGAAGCTGCAGGCCCGGGTGCAGGTGTCGCCCATGATCATCATGGTGGCGTGCTTCTGCGCCCAGCACTCGCCGATATTCGGACAGGCCGCTTCCTCGCACACGGTGACGAGGTTGTTGTCCCGCATGATGTTGCGGGTCTCGAAATACTGTTTCGAGTTCGGCGCCTTGACCCGAATCCAGGCCGGTTTGCGCTGAATCGGGCTGTCCGGCCGATTGCGCTTTTCCGGGTGACGCAGGCTGCGCGTGTCGAGGGTCATGCGCTAGACATGGATGACGCGCCCGTAGGCGTCAAGGACGCTCTCGTGCATCATTTCCGACAGCGTCGGGTGCGGGAAGATCGCGTGCATCAACTCCACTTCGGTCGTCTCCAGGGTCCGCGCCAGGCCGTAGCCCTGGATCAGCTCCGTCACCTCCGCGCCGACCATGTGTGCGCCGAGCAATTTGCCGGTCTTGGCGTCGAACACCGTCTTCACCAGCCCTTCCG
>CAZVLI010000312.1:3289-5437 GCA_964627965.1 uncultured Rhodospirillales bacterium | reverse complement strand
GGGAGAGCCGTTCAACCTGATGCTCACCGACGAGCAGGTCGCGGCCTTCGACATGGTGCCGGCGCCGGTGCCGCGCGGCGGCGTGTCGTTCCACCATGGCGACTGCGTGCACCAGTCGTCCGACAACCGCTCGCCGCGCTGGCGCCGGGCGTGCGCGGTGCACTATTACTCTCGCGGCACGCGCCTGGTCTGTCCGGCGCTGAGCTACGATTTCGACAAGTTCGTTCCCTTCGAGTAGACCGAGTAGACACTGAATGCGAGACGACCGCAGACTGCTGGGCCGTATCGCCGTCGTGATCGGCGTACACCTGGCCTTCTTCGCGGCCTGGCAGGCGTGGGTCATGCTGGGCGAGATCCCGCGCTACGTCATGGCCACGCCGGCCGAGACCTTCGCCACGCTGAGCGGCAACTACGCCTGGATCGAGAACACCCTGGTCACCGCGGCGGCGATCTTCGGCGGCTTCTGGCTGGCCGTCGCCGTCGGCGTGGTACTGGCGGTGCTGTTCTCCTGGTCGGACATGCTGCGCACGTTGCTGATGCCGCTGCTGGTCAGCCTGAACATGGTGCCGAAGGTGGCGCTGGGGCCGATCTTCATCGTCTGGTTCTCGTTCGGCATCGTGCCGAACATCATCATCGCCTTCACGATCTGCTTCTTGCCGATCCTGATCACCATGGCGCGCGGTCTGAACGAGATCGAGCCGGAGCTGCTCGACCTGGTGCGCGCACACCGGGCCAGCAAGTGGCAGGTCTTCGCCAAGATCCAGCTGCCGGGCTCGTTGCCTTACCTGTTCTCCGGCATGAAGGTCGCCGTGGTGCTGGCGGTCGCGGGCGCGATCGTCGGCGAGTTCATCGCCTCCTCCGCCGGCCTCGGCTACTTGATCCTGCAAGTGCAGGTGACGCAGGACATGGCCGGCATGTTCATGGCCGTCATCCTGATCACGCTGATCGGCGTGGCGCTCTACGGGCTGGTGCTGCTGCTGGAATGGCTGTTCGTCGTACGCGATGCGAGGATGGCGTGAGTAGCGACGCGTTCATTCACCTCGCCGGCGTGCAGAAGACCTATCGCACGCGCGGGCAGGAGTTCCTGGCCGTCTCCGACGTCACCTTCGACGTCGCGGCCGGTGAATTGGTGAGCCTGGTCGGGCCGTCCGGCTGCGGCAAGACCACGGTGCTGAAGATCCTGGCCGGCCTGCACGACTACGACGAGGGCACGGTGCAGATCGGCGGCGGCACGGAGACGTTCGACGCCAGCCGGGACATCGGCATGGTGTTCCAGCAGCCGGTGCTGCTGAAGTGGCGCCGCGTGCTGGAGAACGTGCTGCTGCCGGCGGAGCTGCTCGGCCTGCCCATGAAGGCGGCGCGCGAGCGCGGCCGGCACCTGCTCGACATGGTCGGGTTGTCGGGCAACGAGGAGAAGTATCCCTACGAGCTGTCCGGCGGCATGCAGCAGCGGGCGGCGATCGCGCGCAGCCTCGTGCACGACCCGAAGCTGATCCTGATGGACGAGCCGTTCGGCGCGCTCGACGCGTTGACCCGCGAGCGCATGAACCTGGAACTGCTGCGCATCTGGCGCGAGAGCGGCAAGACCATCGTGTTCGTCACCCACGGCATCCAGGAGGCGGTGTTCCTGGGCAGCCGAGTGGTGGTGCTCACGGCCGGGCCGGCGCGCATGGCCGACAATTTCGAGGTCGACCTCGAACACCCAAGACATCTGGACGTGAAGACCACGAGCCAGTTCGGCGACTACACAAGGCGGATCTACCGCCTGCTCGGGATGGAGTGAAACGACAATGGCGCAACATCGCCTCGGCGTGATCATGCACGGCGTCACCGGTCGCATGGGCACCAACCAGCACCTGATCCGCTCGATCCTGGCGATCCAGCAACAGGGCGGCGTGGCGCTGGCCAACGGCGACCGGGTGATGCCGGACCCGATCCTGGTCGGCCGCAACGCCACCAAGACCGGCAACCTCGCCCGCCAGCACGGCATCGAACGTTGGACCACCGACCTCAAGGCGGCGCTGGACAACCCCGACGACGCGCTGTTCTTCGACGCCGGCACGACGCAGATGCGCGCGGAGCTGCTGCGCAAGGCGATTGCCAAGGGCAAGCACATCTACTGCGAGAAGCCGGTCGCCGACAGCCTGG
>CAZVLI010000312.1:0-3279 GCA_964627965.1 uncultured Rhodospirillales bacterium | reverse complement strand
CCGATGCGCTCGACGTGGCGCGGTTGGCCGAGAAGGCCGGCATCAAGCACGGCGTCGTGCAGGACAAGATCTTCCTGCCTGGTTTGCTGAAGCTGCGCCGGCTGCGCGACGCCGGCTTCTTCGGGCGCATCCTGTCGGTGCGCGGCGAGTTCGGCTACTGGGTGTTCGAGGGCGACTGGATGCCCTCGCAGCGGCCGTCGTGGAACTACAAGAAGGCCGAGGGCGGCGGCATCATCCTCGACATGCTGGCGCACTGGCGCTACGTGCTCGACCACACCATCGCGCCGGTGAAGGCGGTCAGTTGCATGGGCGCGGTGCACATCCCGGACCGCTGGGACGAGGGCGACCAGCACTACGACGCCGACGCCGACGACGCCGCCTACGCCACCTTCCAGCTCGAAGGCGGGGCGCTGGCGCAGATCAACTCGTCGTGGTGCACCCGCGTCTATCGCGACGACCTCGTCACCTTCCAGGTCGACGGCACGCATGGCTCGGCCATCTGCGGCCTGCACAAGTGCATGGCCCAGGGGCGTGTCGGCACGCCGAAGCCGGTGTGGAACCCGGACGAGCCGCGCACCACCGACTTCCGCGAGCAGTGGTACGAGGTGCCGGACAACCAGGACTTCGACAACGGCTTCAAGGCGCAGTGGGAGGCCTTCATCCGCCACCTGCATGGCGAGAATGACGCCTGGTCGCACACGCTGCTGGAAGGCGCCAAGGGCGTGCAGCTCGCGGAAGCCGCGCAGCAAAGCTGGGCCGAGCGGCGCTGGATCGACCTGGAAGAGCTGAAGGTGTGAGCCTTCTTTCGGCAACACGCGTGACCCACCTCCCCTGTCCCCTCCCCCCTGAAGGGCGGAGGGGGACCCGGCGGCTACGACAGCGCTCCCTCTCCGCCCTCAGGGGGGAGAGGGTCGGGGTGAGGTGGGCGCTGATCGCAGACACAATCGGAGCCGCAACATGCCGAGCCTGAACCTGCCGCTGGCCGACGGGTCCATCGCCAGCTACACGACCGGCGCGCCGCTCGACTTCGCCGGCCCGTCGCGGCCGTTCAACCGGATCGCGCTGTCGGCTGCGCACGTGGTCGCCGACCCGCTGGCCGAGCAGGACCCGTGGCTCGACGTCGCGGTCGACTGGGACAAGACGGTCGAGTACCGCCGCTACCTCTGGTCGCTGGGCCTCGGCGTCGCGGAGGCGATGGACACGGCGCAGCGCGGCATGGGCCTGGACTGGTCGGGCGCGCAGACGCTGATCCGCGTCAGCCTGGCTGCGGCGGCCGACACGCCGGGCGCGTCGATCTTCTGCGGCTGCGGCACCGACCACCTGAACCCGGCGCCGGACGTGTCGCTCGACGACGTGATCCGTGCCTACGAGGAGCAGTTCGAGTTCGTCGAGAGCCTGGGCGGCCGCATCATCCTGATGGCCAGCCGCGCGCTGGTGCAGGCCGCGAACAGCCCGGACGATTTCGTGAAGGTCTACGACCGCCTGCTGCGACAAGTGAAGGAGCCGGTGATCATCCACTGGCTGGGCGAGATGTTCGACCCGGCGCTGGAAGGCTACTGGGGTCACGGCGAACACTACCGGGCGATGGAGGTCGCGCTCGACGCCATCGGCCAGAACGCCGCCAAGGTCGACGGCATCAAGATCTCTCTTCTCGACAAAGACAAGGAGATCGCCATGCGCAGGCGCCTGCCCGAGGGCGTGCGCATGTACACGGGCGACGACTTCAACTTCGCCGAACTGATCGCCGGCGACGAGCAGGGCCACTCCGACGCGCTGCTCGGCATCTTCGACGCCATCGCGCCGGCCGCCTCGGCGGCGCTGTCGGCGCTCTCCGGCAACCGGCCCGACGCGTTCCACCAGATCCTGGAGCCGACGGTGCCGCTTTCGCGTCACATCTTCCGGGCGCCGACGCGGTTCTACAAGACGGGCGTCGTGTTCATGGCGTTCCTGAACGGCCACCAGGATCACTTCCACATGGTCGGCGGTCAGCAGTCGGCGCGTTCGATCCTCCACCTAACCGAGCTGTTCCGGCTGGCCGACAAGGCCGGCCTGCTGCGCGACCCCGACATGGCGGCGGCGCGCATGCGCCAGACCTGCGCGCTGGCCGGTATCGCCGCCTGATGCGGGACCTGTCGGCCGACGCGTCGCTGATGGCGCTGAACACGGCGACGCTGGGGCCGGCGGCGAGCCTGGCCGACGCCATCGAGGGTTGCGTGCGTCATGGTATCGGCGCGATCAGCCCGTGGCGCGACAAGATCGCCGACTACGGCCTGGAGAAGGCGCGGCGCCACATCGCCGACGCCGGGCTGGCGGTGAACGGCGTGTGTCGCGGCGGCCTGTTCACCTCGGCGACGTGGCTGGACGACAACCGTCGCGCCATCGAGGAAACGGCGACGCTGAACGGCGCCGCGCTGGTGCTGGTGGTCGGCGGGTTGGAGCCAGACTCGCGCGACCTGCCGCATGCGCGCGAACTGGTGGCCGAGCGCCTCGCCGCGTTGCTACCGGAGGCGCGGGCGGCCGGGGTGAAGCTCGCCATCGAGCCGCTGCATCCGATGTACGCCGCCGACCGCGCCTGCGTGAACACGCTGGCCCAGGCGCTGGACCTTTGCGCGACGCTGGGCGAGGGCGTCGGCGTCGCGGTGGACGTCTATCACGTGTGGTGGGATCCGGACCTGATGGCGCAGATCGAACGCGCCGGTGAGATGGGCGCGATCCTGGCCTACCACGTCTGCGACTGGCGGGTACCGACGCGGGACCTGCTGCTCGACCGCGCCATGCCCGGGGATGGCGTCATCGACCTGAAGGCGATCCGCGTGGCCGTGGAGGCCACAGGCTTCGACGGCTTCGCCGAGCTGGAAGTCTTCTCCGAGCAGGACTGGTGGCAACGCCCGGTGGACGAGGTCCTGACCGTCGCCGTCGAACGCCACTGCACCGTCGTCTAGCTGAGCTCGTCATCAAACTGTCGCCGTTGCCTGCCATGTACGAGGCGCATGCAGGCGGAGGCGACGATGAGCGAGCCCAAGGTCTACAACGTGCTGTTCCTGTGCCGGGGCAACTCCGCGCGCAGCGTCATGGCCGAGTGTCTGCTGAACCGCGAGGGCCAGGGGCGGTTCCGCGCCTTCAGCGCCGGCAGCCATCCGGCCGGCGAGATCCACCCGAACACCGTGGCGCTCCTGGAGCGCTACAACTTCAGGACCAACGAACTGCGCTCGAAGTCGTGGGACGAGTTCTCCGGTCCCGAAGCACCGGTGATGGATTTCGTCTTCACCGTCTGCGACA
>CAZVLI010000311.1:0-5455 GCA_964627965.1 uncultured Rhodospirillales bacterium | reverse complement strand
TGTCGCTCTGCGCCAGCACCCAGGCCAGCGCGATCTGCGCCGGGCTGACGCCACGCTTGTCGGCGACCGCCTGCACTGGTTCGAGCAGCTTCAGGTTGTTGGCCAGGTTCTCGCCCTGGTAGCGCGGGTGATCGCGCCGCCGGTCACCTTCCTTCAGGTCGTCAGCGCTTCTGATGTCGCCGCCGAAGATGCCGCGACCCAGCGGCGAGTAGGCGACAAAGCCGATCCCGAGTTCCTTGGTCAGCGGCAGGACATCGTTCTCCGCGTCGCGCGACCACAGCGAGAGCTCGGTCTGCAGCGCCGCGATGGGGTGCGTCGCGTGCCCGCGCCGGATGGTGTCGGGCGCGGCTTCGGACAGGCCCAGGTGGCGGACCTTGCCCTGTTCGACCAGCCGCGACATGGCGCCGACCGTGTCTTCGATCGGCGTATTCGGGTCGACCCGGTGCTGGTAGTAGAGGTCGATCACGTCGATCCCGAGTCGCCTCAGGCTGTCCTCACAGGCCTGCTGTACCCACGCCGGGCTGCCGTCGACGAAGGGCTTGCCGTTGCCGTCGCGCCGGTTGCCGAACTTCGAGGCGATGATGTAGCGGTCGCGCTTGCCCTTGATCGCCTTGGCCAGCAACTCCTCGTTCTTGCCGAAGCCGTACAAGTCGGAGGTGTCGAGGTGGGTGACGCCGATCTCGGCCGCGCGGTGCAGGGTGGCGATCGCCATCTCCTCGCTGCCCGGCCCGTAGAAGCCCGGCATCGGCATGCAGCCCAGCCCGATCACCGGCACTTCCAGACCGGCGCTACCAAGTTCGCGCGTGCGCATCGTTGTCGCTCCCCATTGTCGTTCTTGTGCGAAAGCGTAGCGCGGATGCGGTGGCGGGTCAGTAGCCCCGAACCCGGTCGACCAGGTCGGTCATCGGTTCGCCGGCCTGCGCGCGCCGGTATTGCGCGGCGAGGATTCGCGCGCCGCTCGTCACCTCCGAGAGGCTGGAAATGTGTGGCGTGATCTCGACAAGGGGGTGGGTCCAGTAGGGGTGCTCGGGCGGCAGCGGCTCCGGGTTGAACACGTCCAGTGCCGCCCCCGCCAGCTGCCCTGAATCGAGTGCCGACAGCACCGCGTCGTCGTCCAGCAACGCGCCACGCCCGACATTGATCAGGAATGCCTCGCGCGGTAGCCGCGCCAGCTGTCCGGCCGTCATCAGCCCGCGTGTCTCGTCGGTCACCGGCACAAGCAGCACCAGGATCTCGGTGCGCCGCAGCGCCGCGTCGAGGTCGGTGGTCACGTCGACGCCCTCGACCGGCGCCCCGGAGCGGCTCCAGCCGACGAGCTGGAAGCCGAACGGCCGCAGCCGCTCGATACATCGCCGCGCCAGGTTGCCGAGGCCGAGGAAGGCGACCGTCCGGTCCAGCGCGTCGGTCTGCGGCAGCCGCTGCCAGCTCTTCGTCGCCTGCTGGCGGCGGTAGGCCGGCAGGCCGAGGTGGAAGTTCAGCACCTGGCCAGCGACGTACTCCGACATCCGCTCGGCCAGGATCGGGTCGGTCAGGCGCGACAGCGGCACGTCCATCGGGATCGTCGGGTCGGCGACCATCGCGTCGACGCCCGCGCCCATCGACGCGATACCCTTCAGGCTCGGCAGGCCGGCCAGCGCCCCGGCCGGCGGCTGGAACACATAGGCGAAGTCGATGCCGGCGGCATCGCCGGTGTCGGGCCAGACACGAAACTCGGCATCCGGCAGCTCGGCCCGCAACGCAGCGAGCCACTCGTCAGCATTTGCCCAGGGGCATTGGAACAGGATCGCCATCGCTCTACGCTTGCGGTCAACAGGAGGTGCCGCATGGACCGTAAGTTTGTCATCGCCGGGGCGCAACTCGGCCCCATCGCCCGTGCCGAGTCACGCGAATCCGTCGTCGCGCGGATGGTCGACCTGCTGAGGCAGGCGCACAGCCGCGGCGCCACCTTCGTGGTCTATCCGGAGCTGGCGCTGACCACCTTCTTCCCGCGCTGGCTGATCGAGGACGAGGCCGAGCTCGACAGCTTCTACGAGGCCGAGATGCCGGGGCCGAACACCCAGGCGCTGTTCGACGAGGCGAAGAAGCTCGGCATCGGCTTCCACCTCGGCTACGCCGAGCTGTTCACCGACGAGACCGGCAAGAAGCGCCGCTTCAACACCGCGATCCTGGTCAACCCGGAGGGCGCGATCGTCGGCAAGTACCGCAAGGTTCATCTGCCGGGCCATTCCGAATTCGAGCCGGAGCGCGAATGGCAGCACCTCGAAAAACGCTACTTCGAGGTCGGCGACCTTGGCTTCCCGGTGTTCCGTACCATGGGCGGTATCCTCGGCATGTGCATCTGCAACGACCGCCGCTGGCCGGAGACCTGGCGGGTAATGGGTCTTCAGGGCGTGGAACTGGTGGTGCTCGGCTACAACACGCCGTCCGGCAACTCGGTCGCGGTGGAATCGGGCGCGCTGCGCACCTTCCACAACCACCTGTCGATGCAGGCCGGTGCCTATCAGAACGGCTGCTGGGCCGTCGGCGTCGCCAAGGCCGGCATCGAGGAAGGCGTGGAGATGATGGGCGGCAGTTGCATCGTCGCCCCGACCGGCGAGATCGTCGCGTTGGCCACCACGATGGATGACGAACTGATCACCGCCGACTGCGACCTGGATCGCGGCCGCTACATCAAGGAGACGGTGTTCAACTTCGCCTGGCACCGGCGCATCGAGCACTACGGCCTGATCACCTCGCAGACCGCCGCCATCGAGCCGCCGGAAGAATAGGCGAGCGATGAGTGACGACGCGATGCTGCTCGACGGCCTGAAGGTGATCGACGCGGCCAGCTTCATCGCCGGGCCGGTGGCGGCGACGGCCCTGGCCGACTTCGGTGCCGACGTGATCAAGATCGAGGCGCCGGGCGGCGACGGCTATCGCAACATCGTCAACAACGCCGGGATGCCGGCCGACGACGTGAACTACGCCTGGCAGGTCGACAACCGCTCCAAGCGCGGCCTGTGCCTCGATCTCGCCGCCGACGAGGGCCAGGCGATCCTGCACAAGCTGCTGGCCGACGCCGACGTGCTGGTCACCAACTTCCTGCCGCGTGTGCGCGACAAGCTGGGGCTGGGCGCCGAGGCGCTGATGGCGCGTTACCCACGGCTGATCTATGCGTCGATGAGCGCCTATGGCGAGACCGGCGAGGAGGCGCACAAGACCGGCTTCGATTCCACCGCGCTGTGGGCGCGGACGGGCCTGATGGACCTGGTGAAGCCGGAGCCGAGCGCGACGCCGGCCCGCTCGCTGCCCGGCATGGGGGACCATCCGACCGGCATCTCGCTGCTGGCGGCGATCCTGCTGGGTCTCTACAAGCGCGGGCGCACTGGCAAGGGCAGCCACGTCTCCACGTCGCTGGTGGCGAACGGCATCTGGATGAACGCCTTCTACGCCCAGGCGGCGCTGAACGGGGCTGCGATCCCGCCGCGCCCGCATCGCGACGACGCGCCGAACGCGATGACGAACCATTATCAATGCAGGGACGGACGCTGGTTCATCCTGGCGGCGGTGAACGAGGAACGCGAGGCGACGGAGGTGTTCAAGGCCATCGGCCGCGAGGACCTGCTGGCCGACCCGCGCTTCGCCGACAAGCCGAGCCGGCGCGCCAACGCCGCCGCGCTGACGAAACTGCTCGACGAAGCCTTCGGCGCGCGCGACTGGGCCGATTGGCGCCGGATCATGAGCCGCCATCGCATCACCTTCGGCCCCGTCGGCAAGCTCGACGACCTCGGCGGCGACGAGCAACTCCGCCACGCCGGCGCCCTGGTGCCGGACGGCACCGGCGGCCTCACCATCGGCACGCCCGTGTTCATGGACGGCGAAGCGAAACGTGCACCAACCCCCGCGCCGGCGGCCGGCGAGCACGGCCGGGAGATCCTCGCCGAGCTCGGCTACGACGCGGCAGAGATCGAACGCCTGATCGCCGCCGGCGTGGTGCAGGGCACAAAGTAAACGTCATCCTGAGATGCCCGGCTCAAGTCGGGGCATGACGTCTTTTTCTTGACCGTCATGGCGGGACTTGTCCCATGGGTGTCCGCTTTGAGCACTTCAGGGCCTGCGCCGGCGGTTCGACATCGCTGCAAGCTCAGGGACGTGGATGGCCCGGACAAGCCGGGCCATGACGGAACCTATTGATGTCCAACCAAAATCGTCATGCCCCGGCTTGTCCGGGGTATCCACGTCCAGGCGATAGGCCATGCGGTCGTAGGTAGCCTGATCGGTGCCGCCTGAAGCGTCGGAATCGTCATGGCCGGGCCCCGACGTATACGTCGTGCCCGGCCATCTCTGACGAGGCGCCTAGTTCTCCCGCCGCACGGCGCTCTCGTGCCACTTGCGCAGCAGCAGGTGCGACAGCGCGGTGAAGGCCAGGAAGATCAGCACGCCCGTCCCGGAAATCAGGATCAGCGCGGCGAACATGCGGGCGATGTTGAGGCGGTAGCCGCTCTCCAGAATGCGGAAGGCCAGCCCGGTCTCGGCGCCGCCGGTGCCGGCGGTGAACTCGGCCACGACCGCGCCGATCAGCGCCAGGCCGCCGGCGATGCGCAAGCCCCCCAGGAAGTAGGGCAGGGCGGCCGGCAGCTTCAGGTGCCACAGCACCTGCCAGCGCGACGCGCCATAGAGCTGGAACAGATTGAGGAGATTGTGGTCGGCGCTGTTCAGGCCCAGCGTGGTGTTGGACAGGATCGGGAAGAAGGCGACGATCCAGGCCATCACCAGCAGCGCGAGCTTTATGTTCGGGTCGAGCCAGATGATGATCAGCGGGGCGATCGCGACGATCGGCGTGACCTGCAGGATCACCGCGTAGGGGAACAGGCTGAGCTCCAGCCAGCGCCACTGGCTGAACAGCACCGCCAGCGCCACGCCGCCGATCACCGCCACGGCTAGGCCGGCCAGCGTGATCTGCAACGTCACCCACCACGACGCCGCCAGCGACGACCAGTCCGTGACCAGCGTGGTCGCGATCAGCGACGGCGCCGGCATGATGTACTTCGGCACCTCGTAGGCCGCGACCGCCCACTCCCACGCACCCAGCACTGCGGTGGCGATGGCCAGCGGCGCGGCCCAGCGCAGTACCCGCTCGCTCATGCCGCCATCGCTTTCTGCAGCGCGCCCGAGACCTGGCGGCAATGGTCGTTGTACGGCTGCGAGGTGCGGAAGCTCTCGTCGCGCGGGTAGGGGGCGTCGACGGCGATCTCTTCGATGACTCGGCCGGGCCGCGCCGCCATCACTGCGATGCGACCGGAGAGATAGACCGACTCGTAGACCGAGTGGGTCACGAACACGACGGTCCAGGCGTGGTCCTGCCACAGCTTCAACAGGTCGTCGTTGAGCCGGAAGCGGGTGATCTCGTCCAGCGCCGCGAACGGCTCGTCGAGCAGCAGTAGCCGCGGCTCGGTGACCAGTGCGCGGGCGATGG
>CAZVLI010000310.1:3724-5457 GCA_964627965.1 uncultured Rhodospirillales bacterium | reverse complement strand
CCTATCGCAAGACCGGCACGTCGCGTCAGTCGCAGCTCGTCGCGTTGATGCTGACCACGGCGGCGCTGGTCTCCGACCGGCTGGACGACGCCGCCTGACGCGGCCGCGCATCTGCTAGGATCGGCCGACGAGTCGAGCCTGGGAGGGCCGGGGCCGATGTGCCGTGCGTTGCTCTATCTCGGCCAGCCGGTGGTGCTGGACGACCTGCTGTTCAAGCCGGATAGTTCGCTGGTCAGCCAGGCCTACATGCCGCGCATGCTGCATCTGCTGAACCTGGCCGGCTTCGGGCTGCTGGCCTGGGACCGTGACAGCCACGATCCGGCGATGCCTTTCCGCTATGCCGACACGACGCTGCCGGTGTTCGATCGCAACCTGAAGGGGCTTGCCGCCAAGGTCCGCGCCGACTGCGTGCTGGCCCACGTCCGCGGCGTCGCCTATTCGCCGCAGGTCAACATATCGCTGCAGAACACGCACCCGTTCTGCTTCGACGGCTATCGCGTGGCGCTGGCGCACAATGGCGACCTGCATCGCGTGGCCGAGATGAAGGACGACCTGCTCGGCTACATGGAGCCGGCCGTGGCGCGTCTGATCTCCGGCACCACGGACAGCGAGCTGGTCTATGCGTTGCTGCTCTCGCGCCTGAGCGATCCGCGCGACGGCGCCGCGCCGGACGAACTGATACAGGCGATCGAGGAAACGCTCGACATCATCCGCCAGGTGCGGGCGCAGCACGGCATCGACACGTCGTCGTCATTGAACCTCTTCATCTCCACCGGCGAGGCGGTGGCGGCGGTGCGCTACTGCTTCGACTTCGGCTGCTACCGCACCGACCGCGCGGTCGGCATCCACGAGGCCAACCTCAGCTACCTGTCGCTCTGGTACACGACCGGCCGCGAGTTCGGCCTGCACGAGGACGAGTGGAAGATGATCGGCGGCGAGGACATGGCGTCGTCGTTGCTGATCGCGTCGGAGCCGCTGACCCGCGACACCGCGACATGGAACGAGGTGCCCGAGTACTCGCTCGTGCACGGCGAGGTTCGCGACGGCCGGCCGCATATCGCGGTGCACCCGCTGGCTTAACCGGCGGCGTGCTGGCGGTAGAGACGGCTGAGGCCGACGAGGCGGGTGAGGTGCCGGTCGGCGCCGAGAAGCAGGCCGGCCTGGTGATAGGCGAAGGCGTCGAGCGCATGCTGCGCCATCGGATCGTCGCCGTCGATTAACCGACCGCAGGCCTCCACGGACAGACGCAGCAGGCAGGACTGCTCCTGCGCGACGTGCGTGAGTTCCAGCGCTTCGCCTTCGATCTGACGGTCCAGCGCGGCGAACCGGCCGGGGCCAAGGACGTGGACCTGATGCAGCCCGGCGTCATGCGGGATGGCCGCCAGCACCGCGCCGCGCACCACCATCCAGCCACCCGCCGCGGCGTCCAGGACCGTACCGCGCGGCGTCGCGACGATGTCGGCAAGCGCCAGCAACTGTTCGCGCTCGTCGGCGGTGAACTCGGCCAGCGAAGGCAGCGCTTCCAGGTAGGCCGCCACGTCGACGTCGTTCGGTGTGGTGTCGGTCGGTCGCGGTGCCGGACGGAAGTAGTCGGGCTTCGGCTCGTCGGCGACATGCCCCGCGATCCGGCGGTGCGTGCGGTCAAGGCGTCGGGTCAGGATGCCGACCAGGTTCCGCAGCAGCTTCACCGATGCTGGTCGGCGCTGCGCCAGGGCAGCGCGGAAATAGCGGCG
>CAZVLI010000310.1:0-3714 GCA_964627965.1 uncultured Rhodospirillales bacterium | reverse complement strand
AGGGTCTCGACCGGCCCGTTGGCGCGGACCGAGGCGCCGCGCGGTTCCGGCCGGATCAGCGCCAGCTCGCCGAGCAGGGCGCCGGGGCCGGGCTCGGCGATCAGCGTCTCGCCGCCGCCCGGCAACTTGGTGGCGATGCGGACCTTGCCGGATACGAGGAAATGCGCGCCGTCGGCGCGCTCGCCCTGCGCCATCAGGGTCTCGCCGTCGGCGAAGCGGCGCGGCACCAGCCCGGCGCCGACCTCGTTCAGTTCGGCCGTGCTCAGCCCGGCATAGAGCGGCAGATCGCCGGCCGCGCCGGTCATCGCGGCAGCGCGGCGTCCTTGCCCAGGTTGAGCATCGGCAGGGTGGAGCCGGGCACGAACTGTTGCGGCAGGGCGCCGTTCCAGTTCTGCGCCGCCAGCGAGTAGGTGTAGGCGGTCAGCTCCGGGTTGTTGCGCAACGCCTCGGCCTTGCGCCGGATCGCCTCCGCTTCGGCCTCGCCGATGGCGGCGATGCGGGCGGCCTCGGCCTGCGCCTCGATGCGCTTGGCGTCGGCGTTGCCCTGCGCGGTTTCGCGCATGGCGTTGGCGCTGGCGGCGGCCTGCACGACCTTGGTCTCGGCGATGATCCGGTTCTGCTCCAGCTTCTGGCGCTCCTCCTCGACCTTGGCCTTGGCCAGCATCGCGGTTTCGATGGCGCTCTCGAACTGCTCGGTGAAGTCGATATTCTGGATCTGCACCTCGGTGACGTTGACGCCGTAGAGCTTGGCGGCGTCGCGCACTGCGTCGCGGACCTCGGTGCCGTAGACGTCGCGCTCCTGGATCGTGCGCTGCGCCGAGTAGCCGCCGGCGACTTCCTTCATCTCGGTCTCGACCAGCGGGCGCAGGCGGCGGGTGGCGTAGTAGACGCCCTCGCGCTTGAACACCATTTCGACCTGACCGGGGTCGAGGTCGTAGTTCACCGTGACTCGCGCCGTGTACTGCTGGGTGTCCGACGAGTAGACGTGTACGTCGAACTCCAGCGCCATGTTGCGGATTTCCATCTGGTGCACGACGTCGAAGACCGGCAGCTTGAAGCCGAGGCCGGGTTCGACCACGGCGACGAAGGCGCCGTTGCGCGTCAGCACGCCGCGGTTGCCCTCGCTGACCACGTAGAATGAGGCGAGGCCCAGCAGCAGCACCAGGAAGACCAGCGCGGCGACACCGAGCAGGCCCTTACCCAATTTCCTCAACATCGGCATTCCCCCTTGGCGAGACGACGCGCGGCGGCGTGGCGCCTCATCCGGTTCTGGATCTGGATCGGTGTCGGCTTCGAACGCGCTCGGCTCGTCGTCGTCGGGCGGCGAGGCGTCCCACGGGCCCTTCTTGCGTTTGGGCCAAGGCCATTTGGCGCCGCGGCTCATGGCCGGGACACGACGCACGGGCGGACGCGCGTGGCACCCGCGGGCGAAGCTTTCATGATCGAATTGGTGGCGCGCATGTCCGGCCCCCGAGTCGCCGGTTATGTTACCACCGTCGAGTCTAGCGCGCGTCCTGCTACTGCGGCGTTAACGGCGCACAGAGTTCGACCGTCGCCGGTGTGATGACGCCGCCACGGTCGCCCGGCGCCACCGATCCGAAACGCTGCGCGAAGTGATCGGGCAGCGGACGTGCCACCTTCGGCGCCAGCCACAGGCGCAGCAGATGCCGCCGCCGTTCCGGTTCCGGCCAGTCCTCGAACCCGAGCCGGTCGTGCAGCAGGACATGGTTGTGCACGAACTGGATGTCGCCCGGTTCGAAGGCCATTTCCAGGCGCATCTCCGGCGCCTCGCAGACATTGTCGAACAGGTCGAGCGCGGCGATGCGCTTGTCGGTCAGGCGCGGCGCATCCTCGAACCGCTGCGCGCTGTCGATGTAGCGGCGCTGGTAGTGCACGGTGACATGGCCTTCGTGCCAGGTCAGCGGGGCGCAGGTGTAGTAGCCCTTCATCCCGACGGGTACCTCGCCGCGACGGTCGATGGCGTTGGTCTGAAACAATTCGGCCGCCAGCTCCGGCTCGCGTCGGCGCACCTCGTTGTAGGCCGCCATGCCGGAGACCAGCATCGACTCGCCGCCGGCCTTCGCCTTCTTCAGGCAGAGCAGGGCGACGATGTCGCAACTGTCGGTGTGGAAGGTCTGGCGCGCGCTGGTCTGGTAGATGCGCGCCGACGGATCGGCCGGGTCGCGGCCGAGATCGCTGACATGGCCCAGCAGATGGCCCATCGCGTTCTGCGAGCGGGCCGAACCGATATGCGCGCCGAGCCCGAAATAGGCAGCGGCGGAAACTTCCAGCGGCCAGCGGTCAACGGGCAGGCCGCGAAGCAGGGCGAAACCCCGACCGCGCATGACGTCGTCGACGATCCCGACCAGCTTCTGCGCGAAGCCTGGGAGTGGAAACCGCTCGGCGGTGATCTTGGCGATGTCGCCGGCGGCCAACGCGGTCCGTGCCGCCGCTTCGATCTCGGCGATGGTGTCTTCGTCGAGCGAAACCAGCCATGACGTGTCCTTGGCCATGTCGGTGCCGCGCCAGGCCGAGGCGTCTTCGATCGGTGGCGGCAGGGTCTCGGCGGTGATCATCTGCCGCGTTCGCTCCGGCCTTCGGGATACTGCTTGCGATACTCGTCCACGGCCTGGGCCATGGTGATGAAGGTGGCGCCGCGCTGTTGCAGGGCGCGGATGAGCTTCTCCAGCATGATCATGCGGTGGCCGCGGCCGATGACATGGGGGTGGAAGGTGTAGGTCAGGATCCCCCAGTCGTAGTTCTCGGCCATGTAGTGGTAGTCGTCGAGCCAGTTCTCCAGCACCAGCGAGGCGTTCTGCAGACCCGGCATGACCCGGTGCTTGGTGGCCATGAATTCGAAAACGGGAAAGTCGTCCAGGCTCCATGAGATCGGCAGCTCGACCAGCATGGTGTCGGCGCCGTAGCGCACCGGCTCCTTCAGCGGCGCGTCGTCGTACTCGCGTGCTTGGTAGGGCAGGTAGTCGTGGCCCATCAGCGAGCTGTCGTAGACGAAGCCGTGCTTCAGCAGAAGGTCGACGGAATGTTCCGACAGATCCCAGGCCGGGGAGCGGTAGCCGATCGCCTTCTTGCCGGTGAGCTTCACGATCTCTTCGTTGCCGCGCACGATCTCCTCTTCCTCCTCGTCGCGCGACAGGCTGGCCGGGATGCGGTGGGTCCAGCCGTGATGGCCGATCTCGTGGCCGGCCTCGACCACGCTAGCACAGCTCTGCGGGTAGGTGGCGATGGTGTGTCCGGGGATGAACCAGGTGGTGTCGATGCCGTGCTGGCCGAGCAGTTTCAGCAGGCGTTCGGTGCCGATCTGGCCGAAGTCGCCCCGGCTGATCGCGGTCGGCGTGGTCAGCTCGCGTGAGATCGACGAGGAGGCGTTGTCGAGGTCGAAGGTCAGGCAGACGAAGTGGCTGGCCATGGGCAGGCTCCGGTGGTGCGGGTTCATTGCAATCAAACGCCGATGCGCCGGCCGGCGCAATGCGCTACGGTCAAGGCGAACTGGAATAGGGGAGCGAGATGTCGGAGCCGATCGTCCTGGACGTGTTCACCGACTACGTTTGACCGTGGTGCTACCTCAGTACCGGGCGTATTGAGAAACTGCAGCGCGAATACGACATCGAGGTGCGGCTGGTTCATTTCCCGCTGCATCCGGAAACGCCGATTCAATTCCGCCAACGTGCGGTAAGTATGGACTCGAGACGCCCG
>CAZVLI010000309.1:0-5481 GCA_964627965.1 uncultured Rhodospirillales bacterium | reverse complement strand
CTGGCGTTCATCGCGAGGTTCAAACCTGGCCGTACTGCGGACGGCGTTTCTCCAGGAACGCACGCATACCCTCGCGCACGTCGGGGCCCATGGCGCAAAGGATCTGGTGCCGGTCCTCCAGCGCGATGGCGGCATCGAGCTCGGAATCGATGTTCACCGACAGCGCTTCCTTGGTCGCGCGCAGGCCAAGCGGGCCGGTCGCCATCATGTCGTCGGCCAGCGCCCGGCCGGCCGCCTCCAGTTCGTCGTCGGGTACAACCTCGGACACGAGGCCGATCCGCAAGGCGCGCTCCGCGTCGACGAAGCGGCCGGTCATCAACAGTTCCGAAGCGTTCGACAGGCCGACCAGGCGCGGCAGAAAGTAACTGGACCCCATGTCGGCACCGGAAAAGCCGATGCGGATGAACGCGGCGTTCATGCGCGCACTCTGGGCGGCGATGCGCACGTCGGAGGCCAGCGCCAGCGAGAAGCCGCCACCCGACGCCGCGCCATGAATCAACGATACGATGGGCTGCGGACAGCGGCGCATGGCGAGGATCACGCCGGAGTAGCGCCGCTGAATGCGAATGCCCTCGTGCGGATCGTCGAGCTGGCCGACCGAAGTGTCCTTGATGTCGACCCCGGCGCAGAAGGCTCGGCCGGCGCCACGCAGCACGACGACGCGCACACCGGCGGCCTCGCTCAACGACTCGAAATACCGACGCAGTTCGTCGATCAGCGTCAGGTTCATGGCGTTGAGCCGGTCCGGCCGGTTCAGCGTCAGCCAGTCGACGCCGTCCCGGCGATCGAGGATCAGGGTTTCGTAGTCCGACATCGCGGGCCTCCTTGCGCGTTCGCCGCATAACGATGCCCCGAAAGCAACCCGCCCGACACCGGTTTCGGCCGGCGCCGGGCGGTACGCGCGTCGAGGCAACAACGCTCGGGGAGGGCTACTCGAGTATCCAGGAGGTGCCGTCGAACCGGGCCATGCGCAGGCTCTTGTAGAGCGTGTAGTCGTCCGACCCGCTGTTCAGCTCGATCCCCGGGAGCACCATTTCCGGGCGGAAGCCCTTGATGGAGGTCGCCGCCTTCATCACGTTCTCGCGGGTCAGGTTGTCCCCGGCCTGGTCCAGAACGTGTGCGATGACCTGGGAAGCGACGTAGCCGGACAGCCCGACGAAGCCTTCCGGGTTCAGGTTCGGCGCGTACGTCTGCATGAAATCCAGGTAGACCTTCACGTCCGCATCGTCAATGTAGGCGGGATCGCCCGGCTGCTTGATGAACTGGGTCGTGTAGGCACCGACGGCGTGCTCGGCACCGGCCTTGGCCAGGGTGCCCTTCACCGAGTTCGACGGCGAGCAGATGTAGAGCGTCGGCTTCCAGCCGGTCTCGCCCAGCTTCTTGATCGCCTGGGCGGCGAACTTGGGCGTGACGAACAGCATCAGCGTGTCGATGCCCGCCGCGCGCAGCGCCAGCACCTGGGCGTCCACCGTGGCGTCGGTGATCTCGTAGCTCTCCTCGGCGATGACATTGCCTGCCTTCGCGCCCAGGCCGTTCTTCAGGCCCTTGAGGTAGTCCTTGCCGTAGTCATCGTTCTGGTAGAGCACGCCGATCTTGGCGGCCGGCTTGCTCGCCAAGATGTGGTTGGCGAAGTTCCCGGCCTCCATCTCGAAACCCGGATAGGACGAGATCGTCCAGGGGAAGCCCTTCGGGTCGTGAAAGCGGCTGCCGCCGGCCGAAATCATCAGTTGCGGCACCTTCTTCTTGTTCAGGTACTTCATCGTCGCCACGTTGGGCGCGGTGCCGACCGTGCCGACTTCGGCCAGGACCTCCTCTTCCTCGACCAGCTTGCGGGTCTGCTCCAGCGCCTTGGGCGGCGTGTAGGCGTTGTCGAGCGAGATCAGGTTGATCTTGCGTCCGTTGATGCCGCCCTTGTCGTTCAGCATCTCGAAGTAGGCGGTCATCACCTTGCCGTAGGAGCCGAAGAACGACGCCGGCCCGCTGTAGGGCACGCTGGTGCCGAGCTTGATCTCGGTGTCGCTGACGCCCGGGCCGTACATCTTGTCGGCCGACTGGGCGATGCCGCTGGCCGCGAGCAGAAGCGCGCCGGCGGCCGCAATGGTGTTGTGCAGTTTCATCCGATCCTCCCGTTCCCGTCGGGCCGCCGCGGCGACCCGCTTCGTGCACGGCACTCATTCGCAAGCTTATTGTGCACTTGTGAACGATATTGCCGGATCATTTGCCGACCGTCCAGCCGGTTTCTTTGTTGTTGCTGCCTCCCACCGCTGGCCATCGCGCCCCGGTTTCGCTATGAGGGCGCCGATGACGACCCAAACGACCAAGTCCGCCCCCGCTGCGGTCCGCGCTCGTGCGGAAGCGGCGCCCACCGGTCCCGTGCGCCGGCGCACACAGGCCGAGCGCAGCGAGGAAACCAAGCGCCGGCTGCTCGACGCGGCCGCGAAGGTGCTTTCGGAACGGGGCTATGCCGGTCTGCGGACGGCGGAAATCTCACGCGTCGCCGGCGTGTCGCGCGGCGCGCAACTGCACCACTTCCCGTCGAAGGACGAGCTGGTGCTGGCCACCTTGCGCGATATCTACGCGCGCGGCCTCGAACGCGGTCGTAACCGGGCCAGTGCCATCGACGCGGATGCCGATCCGATCGAGACCATCATCGCCGACGCCAGCGATTTCTTCTTCAGCGAGGAGTTCTTCATCGGCCTCGACATCGTGATGTCGGCCGGCAAGGACCAGGCGCTACGTCAGGAGGCGCTGGCGGTCGCGCGCGGTGGGCGACTGCCGCTGGAGGAGATCTGGGTCGAGGCGCTGACGGCCCGGGGCATTCCAGCACCGCTCGCGACCGATCTGCTGTGGCTGACGCTGGCGATCGTGCGCGGTCTGGCGATCCGGACGTTGTGGCAGGACGAGCGCGACCGCTTCCGCCGGCTCTACGACCTGTGGCGCGACATGGTCCGCGGCTACCTCACGACACACCTCGCCGCGGCCGGCGACGCGTAGCTCGGTCGCACCTCTAAGAGAGTGGCGACCCCGGCAGGATTCGAACCTGCGACCCCAGGATTAGGAATCCTGTGCTCTATCCAACTGAGCTACGGGGCCGATGCCGGGCGGACGATATGGAAATCGACCGCCCGGTGCAATCGACGTAGCGGCCCTACAGGCCGGCCTGGGTGACGAACTTGGTGTTGAGGTACGCCTCCAGCGCCTCGGTGCCGCCCTCTGAACCGTAGCCCGAGTCCTTGATGCCGCCGAACGGCACCTCGGGGAGGGCCAGGCCATGGTGGTTGATCGACACCATGCCGCTCTCGAAGCCGGCGGCGACGCGCTCCGCCGTCTTGGCCGACTTGGTGTAAGCGTAGGCGGCGAGACCGAATTCCAGCCGGTTGGCTTCGTCCATCACCTCGTCGAACTCGACGAACTTGGCGATCGGCGCGACCGGGCCGAACGGCTCCTCGTTCATGATCCGAGCGTTCTTCGGCACGTCGGTCATCACCGTCGGCTCGAAGAAATAGCCCTCGTTGCCGATGCGCCGGCCGCCAGTCTGCAGCTTGGCGCCCTTCTCCACCGCGTCGGCAACGAAGCCCTCGATGGCATCGAGACGGCGGTCGTTGGCCAGCGGGCCCATCTGCACGCCCTCTTCGAGGCCGTTGCCGACCTTCAGCGCCGAAGCCTGGGCGACGAAGCGGTCGACGAACTCGTCGTAGACCTTCTCGTGCACCAGGAAGCGGGTCGGCGAGACGCAGACCTGACCGGCGTTGCGGTACTTGTTGGTGCACAGGATCTTGGCCGCGACGGAGACGTCGGCGTCATCGAAGACGATCGCCGGCGAGTGGCCGCCGAGCTCCATGGTGGCGCGCTTCATGTGCTGGCCCGCCAGCGCCGCCAGCTGCTTGCCGACCGGCACCGAGCCGGTGAAGGTCACCTTGCGGATGGTCGGGTGCGGGATCAGGTACTCCGAGACCTCGGCCGGGATACCGAAGACCAGGTTGACCACGCCGTTCGGCAGGCCGGCGTCGACGAAGCAGCGCACCAGCTCCATGCAGCTGGCCGGCGTCTCCTCCGGGCCCTTGAGGATGATCGAGCAACCCGTCGCGACGGCGCAGGACATCTTGCGCACCGCCTGGTTGATCGGGAAGTTCCACGGCGTGAAGGCGGCGACCGGACCGACCGGCTCCTTCACCACGAGCTGGTAGACGCCTTCCATCCGCGCCGGGATCACCCGGCCGTAGGTGCGGCGACCTTCCTCGGCGAACCACTCGATCAGGTCGCCGGCGAGCATGGTCTCGCCCTTGGCCTCGAACAGCGGCTTGCCCTGCTCCTGCACCATGATCTTGGCGATATCGCCTGCGCGCTCGCGGATCAGATTGGCGGCCTTGCGCATGACCTGATAGCGCTGGTGGGCGCTGACCTTGCTCCACTCCTTGAAGCCCTTGTCGGCCGCCGCCAGGGCGCGGTCGAGGTCGGACTTGTCGGCGTGCGGGCACTTGCCGACCGGCTGGCCGGTCGCCGGGTTCAGCACGTCCTCGGACTTGCCGGACGCGCCGGGGCCCCACACGCCGTCGATGTGAAGCTGGACTTCGGGGTAACTGCTCATTCTTCCCTCGTGTTCTCGAAACGGGTGTTCAATCCGCCAGTTCGGCCTTCGGCAGGCGGGTTTCAACCAGCCGCGCCCAATAGGTCGCACCCAGCGGCAGGATGCGGTCGTTGAAGTCGTAGGCCGGGTTGTGCACCTGGCAGGCATGCTCGGCGTCGCCGTTGCCGATATTGATGTAGGCGCCGGGGCAGGCATCGAGCATGTAGGAGAAGTCCTCCGAGGCCATCACCAAGCCGGTGTGCCGGTCGACCTTGTCCTCGCCGACGATGGAAGCGGCGACGTTGGCGCAGAAATCCGCTTCCTCCGGCGTGTTCACGGTCGGCAGGAAGACCACGCGGACGTCGACGTCGGCCTTGGCGCCATAGGCCTGGGCGATGCCGGTGGCCAGCGCGCGCATGCGGGTCTCGACCAGTTCCATGGTCTCGTTGCTGAAGACGCGAATGGTGCCGCCCAGCGTCGCGGTTTGCGGGATCACGTTATAGGCGTCGCCGGCGTGGATACGCGTGACCGAGATGACGATGGTCTCGGTCGGCTTGGCGTTGCGCGAGATGATGGTCTGCAGCGCGGTGGCGATCTCCGAGGCGACGATGATCGGATCGACGCCGCTCTCCGGCCGGGCGCCATGGGCACCGACGCCGGTGATGTTGATGTCGAAGAAACCGCCGCCGGCCATCATCGGGCCGGGCCGGATGCCGAAGTGGCCGACGTCGCGCGCCGGGCCGTTGTGCATGCCGAAGATGGCCTCCATCGGGAACTTCTCGAACAGGCCGTCGGCGACCATCGCCTTGGCGCCGCCGATGCCCTCCTCGGCCGGCTGGAAGACGAAGTGCACCGCGCCATCGAATTCCTTGGTCTCGGCCTGGCGCCGCCGCAGTTCCTCGAGCTCCTCGCGG
>CAZVLI010000308.1:0-5483 GCA_964627965.1 uncultured Rhodospirillales bacterium | reverse complement strand
AGAGATCCTGGTGGTCGAGGCGCCCGGCGCTTTCATCGACCGGCCGGAGACATTGCCTTACCAGAACTTGCGCCCGGGCATCCGCCTGTGCCCGAACGGTATGGAGCACGCCGGCTAGCGCGTTTCCCGGCACCATTCGGTAAGCGCCTCGACACTGGCGCACGTCCAGTCCGGGCCGGCGTCGGCGAGTTCCTGCGCACTGCCGTAGCCGTACTGCACCGCGACGCTACGCAGGCCGACGGCCCGCGCGCCGTCGATGTCGTGGCGCCGGTCGCCGATCATCACGGTTTCGTCGACGTCGAGCGCTTCCACGTCGAGCAGGTGGGCTAGCAGTTCCGCCTTCTCGGAGCGGGTGCCGTCGAGCTCGCAGCCGTGGATGGCGACGAAGTAGTCGGCCAGCTCGAAGTGCTCGAGGATGCGCCTGGCATAGACGTGCGGCTTGGAAGTGGCGACGAAGAGTCGGCGCCCGCAAGCGTGTTCGTCAGCCAGCAGCTCCGGGATGCCGGGATAGACCTCGTTCTCGAACAGGCCGACGGTGGCGAAGCGCTCGCGATAGACCGTCATCGCTTCCTCCACCGCGTCCGCGTCGTCGGTGCCGATCAGCTTGGCGAAGGCGCCGCGCAGCGGCGGCCCGATCACCCAGTTGAGATCGGCCGGCGCCGGATGGCCGAGCTTGTCGAGCGCATATCGGACGGACGTGACGATGCCGACGACGGGGTCGCTCAACGTGCCGTCGAGGTCGAAGAGCAGGTTGCGGATCGGGGTGGAACTGGGGGAGCCTGGGCCGGCGGAGGAAATCGACATGCGCGTTGCTTTACCGGAAACCGGTGCGGATTGGGAGACGCTTGCCGGACGTCTCGATGAGATGTCGTCCGGCGACGTCGATTGGCGGCGCGGGCGGGCGGCGCTCTACGTCTTCGATCCCGGCGAGGAGGTCCGTGCGGTCGCCGCACGGGCCTATGCAAGGTTCATCTCGGAGAACGGTCTCGGGCCGCTGGCCTTCCCAAGTCTGGCGCTGATGGAAAGCCAGGTGGTGGAGATGACGCTCGACCTGCTGAAGGCGCCGGAGGGCGGCGCCGGCTGCATGACCGGCGGTGGCAGCGAAAGCATCCTGATGGCGGTGAAGGCGTGCCGCGACTGGTGGCGCGCCCAGGGCCGCGACACGAATGGCGCGGAGATCCTGGTGCCCGTCTCGGCGCATCCCGCCTTCGACAAGGCCGCGGCGATGCTCGGGCTGAAGGTGGTGCGCGTGCCGGTCGGGCCGGATTGGCGTGCGGATGCCGGTGCGCTCGATGCGGCAGTGACCGACCGGACGGTGATGATGGTCGCGTCCGCGCCGTGCTTCCCATACGGCGTCATCGACCCTGTCGCAGACGTTGCCGCCGTTGCCGAGAAGCATGGGCTATGGCTGCACGTCGATGCCTGTGTTGGCGGCTACCTGGCGCCGTTCGTGCGTATGAATGGCGCCGATTTGCCGGCCTTCAGTTTCGAGGGGCCGGCGGTGCGGTCGATGTCGGCCGACCTGCACAAGTATGGCTGGGCCGCGAAGGGTGCGAGCTGCGTGCTCTACCGCAGCGGGGAGCTGTTCCAGCACCAGATCCTGTCGGTCGAGGGCTGGCCGCTGGGCCGGATGACGACGCCGACGGCTGCCGGTACGCGCCCCGGCGGCGCGATCGCGGCGGCCTGGTCGGTGATGAACCACCTCGGCGTGGCCGGCTATCGCGACAAGGCGGCGCAGGTGGTGGCGGTCCGCGAACGGATCGAGGCGGGACTCACCGGCATCGCCGACCTGCGCCCGTTGACCGATGTGCAGCTCGGCATCACGACCATGGTGTCCGACGAGGTCGACGTTCTGGCGGTGGGCGAGGCGATGCGCGAGAAGGGCTGGGTTTCGGCCCGGCTGGCCACACCGCCGGCGATCCACCTGATGCTGTCGCCCGGCCACGCGGCGGCGGTCGACGACTACCTCACCGATCTCGCGGCGTGCGTGAAGGCGGCGCCCACCGGCGGCGGCAAGGCGTTCTACGGCTGATCGCTAGCCTGTCCGCCATTGTCATGATTGTGCGTCATAGATGGTGACGGATCGCAAAGGGAGCAGTGCATGAGCGCGCGCCTACGCTTGTCCTTGGTGACGGACATCCATCACGGACCGGCGAAGATGACGAAGAAGGGCGACGATGCGTTGCCTCTGTTGGCGCGGTTCGTAACGCGCGCGAACGAGGCCGGTCCGGATTTCGTCGTCGACCTCGGCGACCGCATCTCCGACATCGATGCCGAGACCGACCGCCGGCTAGAGGACGAGGTGGCCGCGGTCATGACCGGGCTGGCGGTGCCGCGGCTGCACATTCTCGGCAACCACGACATGGTGCATCTCGACCGCCAGGCGAACGCGGACGCGCTCGGCAATGACATGGCGCATCGTGTGGTCGACGCTGACGACGTCCGGCTGCTGCTTTGGCAGGCGGACGTGAACATCGACTGGCACAGCGGCCTGACGGCGACCGACGCCGACCTGGACTGGCTGCGCGCGACGCTTGTGGCCGACGACCGGCCGACGGTTGTGCTGAGCCACGTGCCGCTCGACAACGCGTCGATGGACGGCAACTACTACTTCCAGAACAACCCGCAGTTCGCCGGCTACCGCAACGGCTCGGCGATCCGCGAAGTACTGCGGGAGACGGGCAACGTCGTGGCCTGCATCGCCGGGCACACGCACTGGAACAAGCTGACGACGCTGGACGGCATTCCGTTCATCACCGTGCAGTCGCTGACCGAGAGCTTCACCACCGAGGGCGAGGCGAGCGCAGCCTGGGCCGAGGTCGAGATCGGCGAGCAGATCCGCTGGCGCACCACCGGCAACGACCCGATCGACATGACGCTGCCTCGGCGCGGCCACAACCGGCGCTGGGTCAAGCCGTTGCCGCCCTTCGCAGAGCTGGTGCGGGCGCGCGGCCAGGACCTGTCGGGTGTGCGCGGGCTGATCCTCGACCTGGACGGCGTGGTCTATCGCGGCGCAGAGCCGATCCCCGGCGCGGCGGAGTTCCTGGCGGCGCAGCGCGCGGCTGGTCGACGGTTGCTGGCGCTGACCAACAACGCGCAGAACGATGCCGAGCACTACGTGGCCAAGCTTGCCGGCATGGGGATCGAGTTCGCGGTCTCCGATATCCTGACCGCCGGCGAGGCGACCGGACACTGGCTGGTCAACGAAGGACGGCCGGGCGTGCAAGTGATCGGCAGTCCGGCGTTGCGAGCGGCGCTCGCCGCGCAAGGCATCGCTGAGCACGAGGCGCCGGACGCTGTCGTTGTCGGTATGACCGGTGAGGCGACGATGGCGGAGATGATGACCGCCGTCGGCCATCTAGGCCGCGGCGCGCGCCTGGTGGCAACCAACCCGGACACGCGCCTGCCGGTCGAGGGCGGCGGCGTGACGGCGGAATGCGGCGCGCTGATCGCATTCCTGGAGAGCGCCAGCGGCCGCACGGCGGAGACCGTCGGCAAGCCGAACAAGTTCATCTACGAGCTTGCCCTGGAACGGCTCGGACTGACGCGTGGCGAGGTGCTCATGGTCGGCGACACGCCGGCGACGGATATCGCTGGTGCGGTCAACGCCGGCCTGCGCTCCGCCCTGGTGGCGACGGGCAACGAAGATGACGACAGTATCGTGCCGACGGTACGGGTCGACAGCCTGGCCGATCTGGGCCCCTTGCTGGGCTAGGCGTCGACGACGCGCAGCTTCAGAAACACCAGCACGAAGTAGATCGCCTGCCAGGCCAGGAGCAGCACGAAGCTGGCGGCGTGCACCAGGGCGCCCAGTGCCCAGATGTCGGATTTCATCAGCAGCCCGTAGATGGCGAACTGCAGGCATAGCCAGGCCAGAACCACGACGGTCCACGGCGTGAGTATCTGCCACGCGAAGCCGTCGCTAAGCGTGAAGGCGCGGCGGATCGCGTCGATCGGACCGACCTCGTCGGCCAGCAAGGACGCCGGTGCGGTGGCGACGCGGGCCAGCAGCCACAAGCCCGGCACCACGAGGAGGCCGGCGAGGGCGAGAACCGGCAGCCCGGTCAGGACGGCGATCGCGAACATCGGCGGCAGCACGGGCAGGCTCGCCTTCACTGCCGTCCGGAATGATGTCGGCCCGGACAGCAGCAGGCTGACAGCGAGGCGCGTGAACACGGCGTGCAGAACGATGGCGATGGCGGCGATGATGGCGCTAGGCCAGATGTAGGCCCAACCCAGCCAGGGCATGCCCGGGATGTCGATGCGCCCCAGTGTGATGCCGATCCAGCCGAGCACGCCGACGATGAACATGCCGGCGGCGCCGTTCGCCGCCAGTTGCAGCACGCTGGCCCGGCCCATCAGCGAGAAGGCCAGGTTTGCCAGCAGCCAGGCCTGCAGAGGCGGTTTCTGAACGTCGGCGCCACTCATACAGGGGAGGCTAACGGTGATAGGCTGACGAAGTCTTGCCCGGGAGCGATGCCATGACGACCTCCAGCCTGGCGCAGCGGCGCCACAACCGCCCGTCCTCGATGTTCTTCTGGCCGACGCCGGAGCGACCTGTTGCGGTGCGCGGCGAGGGCATCCACATCATCGACGAGGACGGCAACCGCTACATCGACGCCAGCGCCGGGCCGCAGACCGCCAATATCGGACACGCCAACCCGCGCGTGCTGGCGGCGATGGCGGAGCAGGCGGCGAAGATCAGCTTCGCCTTCCGATCGCAGTTCAAGAACGAGCCGGCCGAAGCCTTCGCCGACGAACTGGCCGAGGTGACGCCGGACGGGCTCGACATGGCCTTCTTTGCCTCGGGCGGCTCGGAGGCCGTTGAGGCCGCGATCAAGCTGGCGCGCCAGCACGCCATCGCGGTCGGCGAGGGCAGCCGCTACAAGATCATCTCGCGCATCCCGTCCTATCACGGCGGCACGTTGGGCGCGCTGTCGCTCACGGGCGACCCGCAGATGTTCGGGCCGTTCGCGCCGATGATGCCGATCATGCCGAAGATCCCGGCGCCGTTCTGCGCCTACCGCCCGGCTGGCCAGTCGGCCGAGGACGCGGCCATCGGTTTCGCCGATGCTCTTGAGGAGATGATCCTGAACCAAGGGCCGGAGACGGTTCTGGCGTTCATCATGGAGCCGGTCGGCGGCGCGTCGACCGGTGCGCTGACCGCGCCGGACGTCTACTACACGCGTACGCGCGATATCTGCCGCAAGTACGGCGTGCTGCTGATCTACGACGAGGTGATGAGCGGTGCCGGGCGCACGGGCAAGTATCTCGCCGCCGAGCATTGGGGCATCGTGCCGGACATTGCCGTGCTGGCGAAGGGGCTGGCGTCCGGCTACGTGCCGCTGGGCGCGATCATGACCCGCCGCGAGATGGTGCAGCGGGTCGAGGCGGCTGGCGGTTTCGCCCACGGCCACACCTACTCGGCGAGCCCGTTCGCCTGCGCCGTTGGCCGCGCGGTGCTTAAGGAGCATCTCGACAAC
>CAZVLI010000307.1:0-5489 GCA_964627965.1 uncultured Rhodospirillales bacterium | reverse complement strand
GTTCATCCCCTGCGCCGACAATGCGTCCAATGTGACCAATGCCTGGGTCAGCGTCTCCGCCGTGCCGCCAGATTTCGACACCACCACGAAGCCGGTGTCGGCCAGCCGACGGTCGGCCAGCACCTGGCTCATGACCGCCGGATCCAGATTGTCCGGCACCAGGATCTCGGGATCGTCGTCGGCCGGATCGCGCAGCGCCAGCAGTGCCCGCGCCCCCAGCGCCGAGCCGCCGATGCCGTAGATCACCACCCGGTCGAAGCGTCGCCGCCAGGCCTCGGCCAGCTCGCGCGCGGCGTCCAGGTCGTCGTCGCGGTAAGCCAGCCGGAACAGCGGCAGCGAGCCGTCATCGCGGGCGGCGCGAATGGCGTCGAGCGCGGCCGGCGCCTTGGCGAGCCAGGCGTCGACAGACGCGCGATCGGCCCCGGCGCCGCCGATCCGGTCGGCGTAGCAGAGCGAAGTGTCGATGTTGAGCGGCATGGCCGCGAGCCTAGCAGATTCGCGGGTCTCGCTCAGCCGCCACCGCCAAGCCCGACCGGCCGGCCGACCGCGATGACCAGCAGCTTGTCCGGGTCGATCAGCCGCTTGGCGACGCGTTTCACGTCGTCCAGCGTCACCGCGTCGATCAGGGCGGCGCGACGGTCCATGTAGTCAATGCCCAGGTCGTTGCGCTGGATCGCCGTCAGCAGCCCGGCGATGCGCCCACTTGACGTCAACCGCAGCGGAAAAGAGCCATTGAGATACGCCTTCGCGTTGGCCAGCTCCTCCGCCGTGATCCCTTCCTCGCGTAACCGCGCCAGTTCCGCGCGGATCACCTTCACCGACTCGCCGGCACGTGCGTTCTGCGTCGACACCCCTCCGACCCACAGGCCGGCATGATCCATCGGATAAAGATAGCTGTAGACGGAGTAGGCTAGCCCGCGCTTCTCGCGCACCTCTTCGGTCAGGCGCGATGTGAAGCCGCCACCGCCCAGCACGTAGTTCATCACATATGCGGCGTACCAGTCCGGGTCGTCGCGCTGGATGCCGGGCAGGCCGAAGTTGATCACCGTCTGCGGCACCGGCCGCTCGATCACCTGTTCCTTGCCACCGTCGAAGGGTTCGGCAACCGGAACCGGGATGTCGTCGCCCGCCGGCAGGGCACCGAAGGTCTTGTCCAGCAGCGGCGCCAGCGTCGCGGCATCGATGTCGCCGACCACGGAGACGATCATGTCGCGCCGGGTCAGGTGGCGCGCCACATGCGCCTTCAGATCGGCGACCTCGATCGCCTTCACGGTGTCGACCGTGCCGTCGCTCGGCCGACCATAGGGGTGGCCGGGAAACATGGTGGCGTACCAGGTCCGGTTGGCAATGCTGTCGGGGTCGTCCTGGCGCCGCAGCAGCCCGGACAGGATCTGGCCGCGGATGCGCTCCACCGGCTCGGCGTCGAACCGCGGCGTCGTCAGCGCCAGGCGCATCATCTCGAACGCGGCGTCGCGATTGTGCGTCAGCGTCCGCAGCGTGCCGTCGAAATCGTCTCGACCGGCGTCGAAACGCAACTGGATCTGCATGTCTTCCAGCCGGGTCTGGAACGCGCGGCTGTCCAGGTCGCCCGCACCCTCGTCGAGCAGCCCGGAGACCATGTTGGCCACGCCCTCGCGACCGTCGGGGTCGTAGACGCTGCCGCCGCGGAAGGCGACGTCCACGGTGATCAAGGGGTTGGCGTTGTCCTCGATCAGCCAGGCGGTGATCCCGCCCGGGCTCTTCACCACCTGGATATCGGCGGCGCGTGCCGGTATGGCGGCGAACAGGATCAGAAGGCTGAGGCCCGCGAGCAGTCTGGTCATCGGCTCAGTCCTCCTTCTCCGGCAGCAACTCGGCGGTCACCGACCGGCGCGTGTCGAGCACCGCCTTTGCCGCGGCCAACACGTCCTCGGCGGTGACGGCCGCGACCTCGTCCGGCCAGTTCTCGATGTGTGCCAGCGTCAGGCCGCCGGTAAGCGCGTTGCCGATCACCCGGGGCGCCTGGTTCAGGTCGTCGCGGGCATAGACCGCCGCAGCCATCAGTCCGTCCTTGGCCCGCTTCAGCTCGGCCTCGGTGACACCGGTCGCCAGCAGGTTGACCAGCACCACGTCGACCGCTTCCTCCACCGCGGCGACGTCGCCGCCGGGAACCGGTGCGGCGTAGACGGTGAAGGTCGACTTGTCGAGCGCCACCGCGTCGTAGTAGCTGCCGGCCGCGGCCGCGACCCGCTCCTCGACCACCAGCTTCTGGTACAGTCGGCTGACCGAACCGCCGCCGAGGATTTCCGACAGCACCTGCAGCGGCACCGCGTGCTGGGTTTCGCCTGAGGCCCGGCTCGGCGCCAGGTAGCTGCGCCGCCAGCTCGGCTGCCGCACCTGCACGTCATGGTAGGTCAGGCGCCGGGCGGCGATCTGCGGCGGCTCTTGCGGCCGCTGGCGCGGCTTCAGGTCCGGATTCGGCTCGTGCACGCCGTAGTACTTCTCCGCGAGCGTACGCACCTCGTCCGGCGTCACATCGCCGACCACCACCAGGATGGCGTTATTCGGCGCGTAGTATTCCTTGTAGAAGGCCAGCGCGTCCTCGCGGCTGAGTTGCGCGATCTCGTGCGCCCAGCCGATCACCGGTATCCGGTAGGGATGCGCCAGGTACTGCGTCGCCAGCACCATCTCGCCGAGCTTGGCACCGGGGCTGTTATCGGTGCGCTGACGCCGTTCCTCCTGGATCACGTCGCGCTCGGTCAGCACATCCGGCTCGGCCAGCCGCAGGTTGACCATGCGGTCGGCCTCCATCCGCATCACCAGCTCCAGATTGTCGCGGCTGATGGTCTGGATGTAGCCGGTGTAGTCGTAGCTGGTGAAGGCGTTGTCGCGGCCGCCATTTCGCGCGACGATCTTGGAGAACTCGCCGGCGGCGACCGTCTCCGTGCCCTTGAACATCAGGTGTTCCAGGAAGTGCGCGATGCCGGACTTGCCCGGCGGCTCGTCGGCCGCACCGACCCGGTACCAGACCGTGTGAATGACCACCGGCGCGCGGTGGTTCTCCACCACGACCACCTGCATGCCGTTGTCGAGCTCGAAGGTCGTGGGCTCAAAAACCGCGGCGGAGGCCGGCGCCGCCAGCCCGAACACCAAGGACAATGCCGGCAGCAACCGGGCGAGATTTCCACGCAAAGGCACAACCTCCTGCGCCATCAAGGCGACCCGAGAACTATCTGGCCCGGCGGCGGTGCCAGGCAATGCCCGCTGGCGCAGGCGTGATCAGAAAATGCCTTCCAGGATGCCGCGCTTGCGCCGCTCGATCACCGGCGTCTCGCCCTTGGTCACCGACTCGCCGGTGGCGGCGTTGTCGCGCAGGCGCTTGGCTTCCTTGGTGGGATCGACCACGGACCCGGACGGCAGTCGCGGCTGCCAGAAGATCAGCCGGTCGACGAAGCTGTTGTCCTTGGCGGCCAGCGCCGAGGTCTCGTTCTCCAGCACCTGGCGGATCGAGTCGTCGGCGCCGAGCGCGCCGGCCTGCTTGAGCATCGCCACCTCGCCGCCGGTACGGTCGCCAGTATCGACCGCGGCCGCCTGGCCGTTACGGTTCACCAACGCGGCACGCGCGGTCTCGGTCGGCTTCAGGTCCTGGTTTCGACGGGTGCCGGGCGCCGGCGGCCGCAAGGCGAAGTTCGGCGGCATCACCAACGGCGCCTTGCGCACCACGGTGAACTCGTCGGGCGAGGTCTTGCTCAACCCGAGTTCGTCCTTGACCCCTTCGCAGGCCACCAGTCCCAACGCCAGCAGGGCCGCCATACCGATCTTCGCGTAACGCCGCATTTCCCTATCCTCGCCGACGGCCGTCGGAGGCCGTGCCGATCTGCTTGCCGTCGCCGCGCTCGCGACGCCCGAACAGGGCGTCCAGCGCCAGACACGCGACCCCGATGACGATGGCGCTGTCGGCGACGTTGAATGCCGGCCAATGATAGCCGAAGGCATGCATGTCGAAGAAGTCGGCCACCGCGCCATACCACGCGCGGTCGACAATATTTCCGGCGGCGCCGCCGATGATCAGGCCCAACGTCAACGCCAGCCAGCGCTCGTGCGTCCGCACCAGCCAGACCACCAGCGCCAGCACGATGGCGCTGGTCACCGCGATCAACGCCCAGCGACCCGCGCCCTCGCTGGGCAACAGGCCGAAGCTGATGCCGCGGTTCCACACCATCACCAGGTTGAAGAAGCCGGTGACTTCGATGAAGCCGCCGGCCTCACGCACCAGGTCGATCAGCCAGAGCTTGCTGACGCGGTCGAGCGCGAGCACGACCAGTGCCACGGCGAAGCCCCAGCGCCGCACCATTCTCAGGCCGCCTGGGCCGAATCGTGCTCCGCGACCGCAGTGACGCAGCGCGGGCACAGGTCCGGATGGCTGGTGTCCTGGCCGACCTCGTCGGTCACCTGCCAGCAGCGCTCGCAACGTGCACCCTCCGCCTTCGCCGGCACCACCGAGACGCCTGCGACACCCTCGATACGGAAGCCATCCACCGGCCCCTCGCCCTCGACCAGCTCGGCGCCGGAGGTGATGCCGATCTCGGCCAGGTCGACGTTCGCCATGGCGGCGATGTGCTCGGCGCTGGCGTGGACGGTCGGGCGGGCCTGAAGGCTAGCGCCGATGCGCTTCTCGCGGCGCTCGATCTCGAGCGCGCCGGTGACCACGCGACGCAGCGCCCGCACCTTCTCCCACCGCGCGCCCAGCGCGTCGTCGCGCCAGTTGGCCGGGATCTCCGGGAAGGTGCGCAGGTGCACGCTCTCCGCCTCGCCCGGGAAGCGATGCCGCCAGGCTTCTTCGGCCGTGAAGCACAGGATCGGCGCCAGCCACGCAGTCAGGCACTTATGCAGCTGATCCAGCACCGTCATCGCCGAGCGCCGGCGCAGGGACGATCGCGCGTCGCAGTAGAGCGCATCCTTTCGTATGTCGAAGTAGAAGGCCGACAGGTCCACCGTGCAGAAGTTGTAGACCTCCACGAACATGCGGTGGAAATCGAAGTCGTCGACCGACTTGCGTACCAGCGCATCGAGCTCCGCCAGCCGATGCAGCACCCAGCGCTCCAGCTCCGGCATCTCCGCCACCGGCACCGTGTCGCCCTCGTCGAAGGTCGCCAGGTTGCCGAGCAGGAAGCGCAGCGTGTTGCGCAGGCGACGATAGCCGTCGACCTGGGCCTGGATGATGTCCATCGAGATACGCAGGTCGGCGGAGTAGTCGGAGCTGACCACCCACTGGCGCAGGATGTCGGCGCCGAACTTGTCGCACACGTCCTGCGGCGCGATCGTGTTGCCGAGCGATTTCGACATCTTGCGGCCCTGGCCGTCGAGCACGAAGCCGTGGGTCAGGACGGCCTCATAGGGCGCCCGGCCGCGCGTGCCGCAGGCCTCCAGCAGCGACGAGTGGAACCAGCCGCGATGCTGGTCGGAGCCCTCCAGGTAGAGCGAAGCCGGCCACATCAATTCCGGACGCT
>CAZVLI010000306.1:0-5508 GCA_964627965.1 uncultured Rhodospirillales bacterium | reverse complement strand
TGGCGCCGGCTTCGGACATGGCCGCCTTCGTCGGCTTCATCACCTTGCCGCTGGTCTTCGGCTTCGGCATGAAGGCCTGGTACGCCGCCGCCACGGCGGCGATGGGAAAGCGTCTGGTCGGAACCTTCTTCGATGTGGTGTTGCGGCGACGCGACCTGCGCGAGGCGGCGCAGGCCAACTTTGCCGATCTGGAAGGCAACATCCCCGGCACCGGCGCCTTCGTCTTCTTCGGCTGTCTCGGTGGCATCGTTGCCGGCGCGCTGACCTGGATCGGCAGCGACGTCGGTCTCGGCCTGGCGTTCGGTAGCTGGCTGGTACTGTCCGGCGGCTACGGTTACCTGGTGCGCTGGCTGGCGCGCAGCGGACGGCTGCCGCTACCCGATCAGGCGTAAGTTCGCGCCGCGCGGCCTAGCTGCCGAAGCTCTGCACCAGCGAGCCGGTGATCAGGTTCCAGCCGTCGACAAGCACGAAGAAGATCAGCTTGAACGGCAGCGAGATCATGATCGGCGGCAGCATCATCATGCCCATCGACATCAGCACCGAGGCCACGACCATGTCGATGACCACGAAGGGCACGAAGATCAGGAAGCCGATCTCGAAGGCGCGGCGTAGCTCGGAAATCACGAAGGCCGGGATCAGCACCTGAAGTGGCGTCGCCTCCGGCGTCTCCGGCGCCGGCTCGCCCGACATGTCGATGAACAGGCCGAGGTCCTTCTCGCGCACGTGGCGCAGCATGAATGCCTTCACCGGCGCCATCGCCCGGTTGAAGGCCTCCATCTCGTCGATCTGTTCCGCCATCAGCGGCTCGATGCCGGCCGTGTAGGATTCTTTCATTGTCGGCGTCATCACGAAGGCGGTCAGGAACAGCGCCAGCGAGATCAGCACCGCGTTCGGCGGCGTCTGCTGAACGCCAAGCGCCGAGCGCATCAGCGACAGCACGATGATGATCCGGGTGAAGGAGGTAACCATCACCAGGATCGACGGCGCCAGCGACAGAACGGTCAGCAGCGCGACGAGCTGCAGAATACGGCCGGTAAGCTGGCCGCCGTCGCCCAGGTCCAGCGTCAGCGACTGTGCCGCGGCCGGTAGTGTCAGGAAATTGAAGGCTAGCCCAAGGGCGAGCGTCAGGCCGCGCCGCAGCAGCGGCCTCATGGCGTCGGGTCCTGCGCGGCCGGAATGCCGGTCTCGATCACCAGTTCCGTGTTGGTCCCGAGCAGCACCAGGTGCTCCACGTCGTCGCGGCGCACGAGCACCAGGCGGCGTTTGGGATCGACCGACGCGACCTCCTGCACCGCCAGCCTGCGGCCGGCGGTCGGCCGGCGCGGCGAGCCGGGCATCAGGCCGCCACGGCGCGCCAGCCAGGCGAGCAGCCCGATCATCGCCAGCACGAAGATCAGGGCGCCGAGGAAGCGGAGATACTCTATCCAGTCCATTGCATCCGGCGTCGATGTCAGGCGTTGCTACCCATGCGCCGGAGAGTGCGCCGTTAACCTTAAGAGGCGGTTAACCGGGACACCGGACCGGCCGGGATTTTAGTCGATTGTTAACGCTGCCGGCAGAAACTGCCGGGCATGGACATCACCAAGCTTTCCGTCTTCAAGGCGCTGACCGCCAAGATGACCTGGCTGAACGAGCGTCAGCGCGTGGTCGCGGCCAACGTCGCCAACGCGGATACGCCCGGCTATCAGGCGCGCGACCTGAAGGAGCCGGACTTCGAGCGCCTGATGCGCAGCCTGGAACGCGGCCGCATGACCGCCACCGGCGGCACCATGGCGATGAAGCGCACCGACGGCCAGCACATCACCGGCGGCGGCGGCAGCGACCGGCTGACCGGCGCCCAGGTCGAGCTCGATCCCAAGAAGGAAGCCGGCCTTGAGGCATCGCCGACGGGCAACGCGGTGGTCCTGGAAGAAGAGATGATGAAGGTGGCGAAGACCGCCGCCGACTACGAACTGATGGCCAATCTCTACCAGCGCAACCTGGGCATGCTGCGGCTGGCGATCGGCAAGTCGGGCGGCCGCTAGCGGCGGCGCCTGAAGCAGGAGAGGCACGATGGAATACGAGAAGACCATGGCGATCTCGGCCTCCGCGCTGCGCGCGCAGGGCCAGCGCATGCGGGTCATCGCCGAGAACCTGGCCAACGCCAACTCGGTGCCGAGCAGCCCGGACGAGGAGCCGTACCGGCGCAAGGTGGTCAGCTTCGGCAACGAGCTCGACCGCGAGCTCGGCGTGCAGACGGTGCGCGTGAACAAGGTCTCGCAGGTCGCGGGCGAGTTCTCCAAGCGCTTCGACCCGGCCCATCCCGGCGCCGACGAGGACGGCTATGTCCGCGTCCCGAACGTGAATTCGCTGATCGAGGTGATGGACATGCGCGAGGCGCAGCGCACCTACGAAGCCAACCTGAAGGTCATGGAAGCGGCCAAGCGGATGCTGAAGCGCACCGTCGAGCTGCTGAAGTAACTCTCCTTTCGAACGGAGCTGCCGAACATGGATACCAAGGCACTGAGTGCCGCGCAGGCTTACGCCAATGCGCTTTCCGGCAAGTCCACGCCTGGCGCCGACGCGGCCGCCGCCGGCGCGTCGGGCGGTCCGTCCTTTGCCGACATGATCAAGGATGTCGTGGAGCAGACCGTCGAGGCCGGCCAGAAGAGCGAGCAGACGGTCGTGAAGGCGGCCGCCGGGCAGGCCGAGCTGGTCGACGTGATCACCGCCGTGAATGCCGCCGAGATGACGCTGGAGACGGTGATGGCGGTGCGCGACCAGGTGATCCAGGCCTATCAGGACATCGTCCGGATGCCGATCTGAGCCGGGGCCTGAGTCATGGGGGTGCCTGAGGTTCTGGATTACATGCGGGACGCCATCACGGTGTTGCTGATGGTGGCGACGCCGATCATGGCGGTCGGACTGACGGTCGGCGTCTCCATCGCGCTGTTCCAGGCGCTGACGCAGATCCAGGAGATGACCCTGGTGTTCGTGCCGAAGATCCTGTCGATCTTCCTGTCGCTGCTGCTGTTCATGCCGTTCATGCTGAACCAGATGATGTCCTTCATGGACCGAACCGCCGCGCGCATTTCCGGCGTGGAGTAGGCGAGCGGTGCTGCTGGCGCAGCTGTTCACGGCGGAAGCCTTCGCGGCGATGCTGATCTTCGCGCGCATCGGCGCCGCGGTGATGGTGCTGCCCGGCTTCGGCGAGAGCTTCGTGCCGCCGCGAGTGCGCCTGGCGATCGCCCTGTCCCTGACCGTGGTGCTGTTCACGCTGGTACGCGACAAGCTGCCGCCGGCGCCGGAGGCACCTGTCGCGCTGCTCGGACTGGTCGCCGGCGAGGTGCTGGTGGGCATCTTCATCGGTGGCGCGGCGCGGTTGATCATGTCCAGCCTGCACGTCGCCGGCATGGTGATCTCGTTCCTGTCGGGCCTGAGCTATGCCCAGACCGTCGATCCGTCGCAGGGCACGCAGGGCGCGCTGCTGAGTTCGTTGCTGTCGCTGGCCGGGACCACCGTGGTGTTCGCCTCCGGCCTGCACCTGCTGATTATCGGCGCGCTCGGCGACAGCTACGTGCTGTTCCCGGCCGGTCGGGCGCCGCCCTTCGAGGACTTCGCCCAGCTCGCCACCGACATCTTCGCCGCCGCCTTCCGGCTCGGTGTGCAGGTCGCCGCGCCGTTCATCGCCGTCGGCCTGATCTTCTACATCTCGCTCGGCATCCTGCAGCGCCTGATCCCACAGGTGCAGCTGTTCTTCATCGCGATCCCGGTGCAGATCATGTTCGCCTTCTTCCTCCTGCTGGGGCTAATGGGCGCGGTGCTGCTGGTTTTCCTGGATCACTACGCGACCACCATGAACCGTTTGCTGAACGTGGGCTGAGCGGATGGCAGACGAAGACAAGGCAAATAAAACAGAAGAACCGACAGCCAAGCGGCTGGAGGAAGCGCACAACAAGGGCCAGGTCGCCAAGAGCCAGGAGCTCGTGCACCTGTTCATGCTGTCGGGTGCCGGCCTGGCGGTGATGCTGTTCGCCGCGCGCGTCGCCTTCGACCTGCGCGAGGCGGTCATGCCCTTCCTCGCCGCGCCGCACGACATTCCCACCGATCCCGGCAACCTGATCGCGCAGTTCGAAAGCGTCGGCTGGCAGCTCGTCGCCGCGCTGTTCCTGCCGATCGGCGTGATGCTGATCTGCGCCATCGGCGGCAACATGGTGCAGCACCGGCCGGTGCTGTCCGCCGAGCGCCTGAAGCCCAGCTTCAACAAGGTTTCGCCGATGAAGGGCCTGAAGAAGGTCTTCGGCAAGCAGGGCCTGATCGACCTGACCAAGGCGGCGTTCAAGATCGCCATCGTGGCCAGCCTGGCGGCACTGATCGTCTGGCCGCAGATGCAACACCTGGAGCTTTTCGTCTCGCTCGACCTGGTGGCGCTGCTGCCCTTCGTGATGGATGTGGTGCTCAGCCTGTTGCTGGCGATCCTGGCGGTGCTGGCGGTGATCGCCGGCCTCGACTTCCTCTACCAGCGCTGGGACTTCTACGAGAACCAGCGCATGTCGAAGCAGGAGGTCAAGGACGAGAACCGCCAGGCCGAGGGCGATCCGCAGGTCAAGGCGCGCATCCGCGCGATCCGCAACGACCGCGCCCGCAAGCGCATGATGGCCGCCGTGCCCGAGGCGTCGGTGGTGATCACCAACCCGACCCACTACGCCGTCGCCTTGCGCTACGAGCAGGGCGAGATGGGCGCGCCGGTGGTGGTCGCCAAGGGCCAGGACAAGCTTGCGTTGCGTATCCGCGAGATCGCCAGCGAGCACGACGTTCCGATCGTCGAGAACCCGCCGCTGGCCCGCGGCCTTAACGCAAGTGTAGAAATAGGCCAGGAGATTCCACCGGAATTCTACCGGGCGGTGGCCGAGGTGATTGGCTATGTGATGCGGCTGCGCGACCGGGTGGGCCGGGCGCGGCAAGGAGCGAGCCCATGACCAGCGTACCCGCGGCAGGCAGGGAAGGCGGCCAGACGACACGCCCGGGCGGCTGGCGCCGCCTGTTCGGTCGGTCCGCGGAAGGCCAGGACGCGGCGCTGCCGGCGGAGCTGGCCAAGGAACTGCTCGAGAACAGCCCGCTGGCCGCGCTGGTGACCGACCGCGCTGGCGGCATTCTCTATGCCAACAAGGCCTACGAGGAGATCTTCGGCCAGCGCGACCGCCACGTGAGCGCGGAACTGGCCGCCGACTCTGCCGCGGCGACGCGGTTCGACGCCCTCAAGCAGCGCGTCCTTGCCGGCGAATCCGTCACCGAGGAATTCTGCATCGACGGCAAGGATGGCCGACCGCAGTGGTTGCGGATCGGCGGCTTCCTGGTCGGCGATGCGGGCGGCAACGTGGTATGGCGCGCCGAGGACGTGACCCAGCGGCACGAGCTGGAGAGCACGCTGGAAGCGGAGCGCGCTGCGCTGTCCGATTTCCTCGACAATGCGCCGGTGGGTTTCCTGTCGGCCGATGCCGAGGGCCGTCTGCTGCGCTTGAACAAGAC
>CAZVLI010000305.1:2860-5521 GCA_964627965.1 uncultured Rhodospirillales bacterium | reverse complement strand
GACGCCGCTGTCCGGGTTTTTCACCCAGAAGCCCGGACCGGCCAGCACCACCGGCATGGTCGGCAGCGCCGCCAGGTTCTCTTCGTAGACGAAGCGCAGCATGGCCTCGTCCAGCGGGTCGTGGCCGAGGCCCAGGCCCAGCGCGTAGAGAATGGTGTCGCGGTTGGTGTAGGTCTGCTCGACCTCGCCGAACGGCCAGTCGATGAGTTTCTGCGGATCGAGGGTCATCGTCCTGTTATCTCCCTGTCGTCATCCCGGCCGACGCTGGGCCGGCCGGGATGACGTTGGTTTCTTGAGGTCAGCTTACACCGGGTCCCAGCTGAACACGTCCTGCGAGCGGTCGAGCGGGTAGAAGTGCGCCTTCATCGCCGGCATCGCGTGGTCGGCCACCGTGTTCGGCGTCCAGCCCTCGGAACGCTGTACCGAGCGGACCGGGCGCGACTGGCTCATCAGGTAGATCTCGTTGTTGCGCACGCCGAAGATCTGGCCGGTGCACTCGCTGGCGGCATCGGCCAGCAGGTAGACCGCGACCGGCGCGATCTTCGCCGGTGTCATCGCCTTGATTTTCTCCACGCGCGCGGCCTGGGTCTCGTCGGCGATCGGAATGGTGCCGATCAGGCGGCTCCAGGCGAACGGCGAGATGCAGTTGGAGCGCACGTTGAAGCGCGACATGTCGAGCGCGATCGACTTCGACAGGCCGACGATGCCGAGCTTGGCGGCGGCGTAGTTCGCCTGCCCAAAGTTGCCCACCAGGCCCGACGTCGAGGTCATGTGCACGAAGGCGCCGGACTGCTGCTCGCGGAACAGCGTGGCGGCGGCGCGGCTCACGTTGAACGAGCCCTTCAGGTGCACCGAGATGACCGAATCCCAGTCCTCTTCGGTCATCTTGTGGAAGATCACGTCGCGCAGGATGCCGGCGTTGTTCACCACGCCGTCCAGCTTGCCGAAGGTGTCGACGGCCTGCTTCACCATGTTCTGCGCGGCGTCGAAATCGGCGACGCTGTCGTAGTTGGCGACGGCCTCGCCGCCAGCAGCCTTGATGTCGCCCACGACCTCCATGGCCGGCGTCTTGTCGCCGCCTTCGCCCTTCTCGGAACCGCCGAGGTCGTTGACCACCACCTTGGCGCCGTGCGCGGCGGCCATCAGCGAGATGTCGCGGCCGATGCCGCGGCCCGCGCCCGTCACCAAGATCACCTTGTCCTTCAACAGCTGCGCGTCAGCCATTGCATCCTCCCGTTCGTGTCCAGCTTTGCGTCTACAAGTCGATTGGCTAGGCTCTTTTTAGGCCGGCACCGGCGGTGCGGCTAGAGCGAAGTGCAACGAAAACAAGGAGGACAGCCATGCGCGGCCTGAAAGATATGTCGGTGGTGGTAACGGGCGGCGGCAGCGGCATCGGGCGGGCGATCTGCCAGCGGCTTGGCGAGGAAGGGGCCTCGGTCGCGGTGCTGGACCTCAACCTGGAGGGCGCGCAGGAGACCGTGGAACTGGTGAACGCGGCCGGCGGTCGCGGCGAGGCCTACGAGGTCGACATCGTCGACCGCTCGGCCGTGCTGAAGGCTGTCGACTTGTGGGAAGCGGCGGCGGGTCCCATCGGTGGGCTGGTGAACAATGCCGGGTGGGACAAGGCAGTCAGCTTCCTGGAGAGCGACCCGGAGTTCTGGCGCAAGGTCATCGACATCAACCTGTACGGCCTGCTGAACGTCACCCACGCGGTGCTGACCAAGATGGCGGCGCAGGGCAAGGGGCGGGTGGTCTCCATCGCTTCGGACGCCGGCCGCGTCGGCTCGTCGGGCGAGTCGGTCTATTCGGCGTGCAAGGGCGGTACGATCTCGCTTTCGAAGACGCTGGCGCGCGAACTGTCGCGCACCGGCATCACCGTGAACACGGTCTGTCCCGGTCCGACCGACACGCCGCTTCTCGCCGGCTTCGATCCGTCCGGCCGGCTGAAGGAGGCGCTGGCCAAGGCGATCCCGATGCGCCGCCTGGGGCAGCCGGAGGACTATCCCGGCATCGTCACCTTCCTGCTGAGCGACGACGCCAGCTTCATCACCGGCCAGACCATCTCGGTCTCCGGCGGCCTGAGCATGGCGGGCTGACGTGGAGGACCTCACCGGCATACGGACGGTCGCCGACATCGTGCGCCATCACGCGGCGCAGCGGCCCGACAAGGTCGCGCTGCGGTTTCGTGACCGGACCACGACCTACGGCGAGTTGAACGCGCGCGCCGATCAAGTGGCGAACGCGCTGGCGCAGGCCGGCATCGGCTTCGGCGACCGCGTGGCGCTGCTGACCAAGAATAACGACCGCTGGTTCGAGCTGTTCTTCGCCACCGCCAAGCTGGGCGCGGTGCTGGTGCCGGTGAACTTCCGGCTGGCCGCGCCGGAGGTCGCCTACGTCGTGAACGACAGCCTGGCGCGCCTGTTCGTGGTGGGTCAGGACTTCTACGATCTGGCGGAGGGCATCCGGGGCGATCTCGGCAAGGTCGAGACCGTGATCGCCTTCGACGGTGGTCATGCGACGTGGACCGACTACGCGACCTGGCGCGACGCGGCGCCGGCGGGCGATCCGAACACGCCGGTCGCCGAGACCGACGTGGCGGTGCAGATGTACACCTCCGGCACCACTGGCCATCCGAAGGGCGCGCAACTTACGTCCGCCGGC
>CAZVLI010000305.1:0-2847 GCA_964627965.1 uncultured Rhodospirillales bacterium | reverse complement strand
TCGATCGCCACGTGGCGAAGCTTTGGCCGCGGTGGAACGACGAGCAGGTGCTCGACGTGGCGATGCCGCTGTTTCATGTCGCCGGTTCGCAGTGGGGCAAGCTCGGCCTGTATTTCGGCGCCGAGATCATCATTCACCCCGACGTCGATCCGGCCGAAATCCTGCGCGTGATCCAGGCGCACAAGGTGACCAAGGCGCTCTACGTGCCAGCGGTGATCCTGTTCCTGTTGCAGCATCCCGACAGCGCCGGTACCGACCTGTCGAGCATGGACGAGATCTACTACGGGGCCTCGCCCATCCCGCTGCCGTTGCTGCAACAGGCGTTGGTGCGGTTCGGCTGCAACTTCGTTCAACTCTACGGCCTGACCGAGACCACCGGGGCGATCACCTGGCTGCCGGCGGAAGATCACAGCCCCGACGGTACGCCGCGCATGAAGTCGTGCGGCAAGCCGCTGCCGACGGCGACGATCCGAGTGCTGGACGAAAATGGCGACGATGCGCCGGTCGGGACCGTGGGCGAGATCGTCTGCCGCTCGGTACAGAACATGGCCGGCTACTGGAACCTGCCCGAGGCGAACGCGACCGCGTTCCGTGACGGCGGCTGGTTCCACTCCGGCGACGCCGGCTATCTCGACGAGGACGGCTACGTCTACATCCACGACCGGGTGAAGGACATGATCGTGTCGGGCGGCGAGAACGTCTATCCGGCGGAGGTGGAGAGCGCGTTGTTCGGGCATCCGGCGATTGCCGACGTCGCGGTGATCGGTGTGCCGGACGAGAAATGGGGCGAGGCGGTGAAGGCCATCGTGGTGCTCAAGCCCGGCGAGAAGGTCGGCCCGGACGAGGTCATCGCCTACGCCCGCGAGCGCATCGCCGGCTACAAGGTGCCGAAGTCGGTCGACTTCATCGAGGCGCTGCCCCGGAACCCCTCCGGCAAGATCCTCAAGCGCGAGCTGCGCAAGCCCTACTGGGACGACCGCGAGAGACAGGTCGGCTAGCGCCCATGTCGAAAAGGGCGCCCCGGCGGACCGGGGCGCCCAGGCTGGCGGCACCGTGGCACCGCCGTCGCTGCGCTCTGCCCGCAAGGGCATCGGCGCAGTTCGACCTGTCGAAGAGCCGCGGCGGCAGGCCGGACCGGCCGAGTGCCAGGGGATCGGTGCCCGGCCGTCGCTGCCCATGTGATCGCCGGCCGGCCGCTGCGTTTCATCTCTTCGATGTCCGGGATTTACGGCAGTTCGCCGCCGGTTTTCGGACCGTTCCCGGACCGTGGCGAGGCGTCATGCCGACCTTGGACAGCATGCGCGCTCTCCGCCTATAAGGTCTTCAACAAGAGACCGTGGGAGGTTTGGAAAGAATGGCGGACTACAAGGTTCTGGGTGACATCCTGGCGGCGCACGCGGCGACGCGGCCCGATGCCGTGGCGCTGGCGTTCGAGGGACGCGAGACGACCTATGACGGCTTCGCGAAACGCTGCAACCAGGTCGGGCGCGCGCTGATCGCGTCGGGCTGCGGCAAGGGCACGCGCGTGGCGCAGATCGGCCGCAACTCGGACGTGTTCTACGAGATGCTGTTCGGCGCCGGGCTGGTCGGCTCGGTGCTTGTGGCGGTGAACTGGCGTCTGGCGCCGCCGGAGATCGCCTACATCATCAACGATGCAAAGGCCGAGGTGATCTTCGTCGGCCGCGAGTATTACGAGACCATCGAGGCGCTGCTGCCCGAGTTGCCGACGATCCGGCAGGTGATCGCGGTCGATGGCGACCATGCCGACTGGGAAGCCTACGAGACCTGGCGCGCGGCGGAGAGCGAGGACGCTCCCGCGGTGACGGTCGCGCCGGAAGACGTCGCGCTGCAGATGTACACGTCGGGCACGACGGGCCATCCCAAGGGGGCGATGCTGACGCACGCCAACTTCATCGTCGCCTTGCAGGCGGGCGTGGAGGGCATCCCCGGCTGGTCGCCGGACAACATCAGCCTGGTGGTGATGCCGCAGTTCCACATCGCCGGTGCCGGCTGGGGCGTGTTTGGCATCTTCGTCGGCGGCAAGAACGTGGTGCTCCGCGACGTCGACCCCGGCGCGATCCTGAAGGTGATGGAGACGGACAGGATCAACAGCGTGTTCATGGTGCCGGCGGTGATCATGTTCTGCCTGCAGCACCCGGCCTGCAAGGACACCGACTTCAGTGCATTGAAGCTGATCTGCTACGGCGCCTCGCCGATCCCGGTGCCGCTGCTGCAGGCTGCAGTCGGCGTGTTCAAGTGCGACTTCGCGCAGGTCTACGGTCTGACCGAGGTGACCGGCGCGATCACCTGCCTGCCGCCGGAGGATCACTCCGCCGAGGGCAACCCGCGCATGGCCTCGTGCGGCAAGCCCTATGGCGACGTGGAATTGAAGATCGCCGACGCGGACGGCAACGCGATGAAGCCGCGCGAGATCGGCGAGGTCTGCTGCCGCACAAGGCAGAACATGGCGGGCTACTGGAACCAGCCGGAGGCCAGCGCTCGGGCGATCCGTGGCGAGTGGTTCCACACCGGCGATGCCGGCTACCTGGACGAGGACGGCTACCTCTACATCTACGACCGGGTGAAGGACATGGTGGTGTCCGGCGGCGAGAACATCTATCCGGCCGAGGTGGAGAGCGCGCTGGCCGGTTTCGACGGCGTCGCCGACGTGGCTGTGATCGGCGTGCCGGACGAGAAGTGGGGCGAGGCGGTGAAGGCCATCGTGGTGAAGAAGCCGGACGCGAACTTCACCGCCGAGGACCTGATTAACAAAGAAGCGATAAAGGCATTCCGCAAGATACGACGCGACAAAAGGCCTCAAACACGCGGCACTCCTCATAGGAAAGG
>CAZVLI010000304.1:0-5529 GCA_964627965.1 uncultured Rhodospirillales bacterium | reverse complement strand
CCGCCGTGGCGGCGAAGGTCACGGTGATCGTGTCGCTCAACCGTTCCACCTCGAAGGCGACGATGCGGCGCCAGTCGAAGACCAGCCGGCCGAACTTCGGGTGGTCGCCGCCGCGCACCCTCACCTTTTCGACGTTGGCAGTCTCGGAACCGACGTCGGTCCGGTCGATCAGGTCGACGACGAACAGTCGCTCGCCGCCGGTCTTACGCAGGCGCACCTGCCGCGCCAGGCCGAATACGACGGTTTGCCGATCGGCGTTCACCGCCACGTCCTTCAGGTAGGCCGGCAACGACGTCACCGCCGCCTCGTAGTCCGCGTCGAAGGGCCGGTCGAAGGTGACGATCAAACTTCCCTCGAACAGGCGCGCGGCAATCGCGGCATTGGCCGACCATTCGAAGGTCAGACGCCCGAAACCGTCCTGCGAGGAGGCCTTCACCTTCAGCTTCTCGGCCGCCAGCGCCGGTGCGGCGAGGCCCACCGCCAGGCACAACGCGAGCAGTTGGCGGATCAGGGGACGGATCATGACGGTCCTCCACGGGCCGGCTGGTCGCGCACGATCAGGTCGACGCGGCGGCTGTAGGTGTCGCGCGCGGCCTCGGGCTGGGCCAGCGCGTCGGGTTCGTAGAAACGGGTATCGGCCAGGCCGTAAGCGGCGATGTCATAGCCGTAGCCGGCCTGGCGCAGCGTGTTGGCGACGACGATGGCGCGCGCCAGCGACAGTTCCCAGTTGCTGCCGAAGGCGCCATTGCCGGACAGCGGCACCGGGTCGGAATGACCTTCCACCTCAAGCCGGTTGGCGATGCCGCGAAAGACGTCGCCGAGCACGGCCGTCGCCTGCTGCGCCTCCTCGGTCAGCGCCGCCTGCCCCGGCAGGAACAGCATGTCCGCCGGCAGCGAGATCACCAGGCGGTCGTCCTCGCGCCGTAGCGCCGTGCGCGACAGCAGCTCGACCTCGGCCCCCTTCTGCCGCATGAGGACACGCAGATAGTCGAGATCCATCGCCTGCGGTTCGAACGCGCGGGGGAAGTTGGCGTCGGCGAGGTCGCGCGCCTGGGTCCGCGGCTCGCCGGCCTGCAACCGGTCCGCCAGGCTGTCGGCGACCGCCTTCCAGGCGCCCTGGTTGATCGACGACATCGTGAACATCAGCACGAAGAAGGCGAGCAGCAACGACAGCAGGTCGGCAAAGGTGACCATCCATGCGATCGACGGCTTCCGCATGCCCGTGTCCTGCTCAGCCATCGGCCGGTACCAGTTCAGGCTGCGGTTCGGGGATCGGCTCGGCGTGGAAGCTGAACCGGACCTGGCCGGGATCGCCGGGCGCCACGCCGACGGAAATCAACCGCGACGGCGCGCCCTGCCCGCGCAAGGCCTGCGACATGGCCGCGACCCGCCGGACCTCCAGCACCTGACCGAGCTGATCGCCGGTCGGCAGCACCGGCCCGGAGCGCAGTAGTACCTCCAGGCGTAGCCGCAGTTCCGGCTCGCGCCGGTTCAGCGCCTCGCCAAGGCCGCCGAGCAAGGTCTCGCTGCTGCCGAACAGTTCCGTGGTACCGGGCCGAAACAGGTTCTCCGCCGGCACCTCGGCGCGCAGCAGGTTGCCGTCCTCCAGGCTCTCGAACTCGGCGACCGGCAGCGTGTCGGCGAAGGCCGCGCGGACCGAGCTCAAGTAGGCATCACGGGCCCGGAACAGGCCCGGCGGCTCATCGGTCGACTTGTCGATGGTCTGCTGGGCAATGTCGGGCTTGAAGACCTTGGTCACCGAGCCGACGGCTGCCTCGGCACGAGTGAGCTCGCGCTGCGACAGCGCCGTCAGCATGATGAAGAAGGCGAGCAGCAGCAGGTACAGCGAGATCAGGATAACGACGCTGCCGTCGTTGCGCTCGCCGCCCGTATCCGTCTCCGGCGCTGCTGCCTGGTGCATGACCGCCTAGTCGAAACTCGCCAGCAGGGCGTCGATGTCTTCCTGCGAACTGGCGCCGTCGTTCAGAGCCGGGCCGTTCAGCAGGTCGGCGTCGGGCCGCTCGTCGACGATCTCGGGCTCGTCATCGGCCACCGGCTCACCCTGTATCAGCGCGGCCATGCGCAGCACGCGCCGCTCGATCTGCTGCAACGCGCCGACGACCTTGCCGATACGCTGACCGGTGATGTCCTGAAAGCTGGAGGCCTCGTAGATCGACGTGGCGACGTCGGTCAGCTTCTCCGCGCCGGCCTCGTCGGCCTCGTCAGCCATCGCCTCAAGCCGTTCGGCCGCGCTGAGGAACGCATCGGCGGCGGACTCCGTCTCGGCGACGACGGCATCGAGCTCGTCGTTGGCCACCGGGATGTGGCGGTCGCGGATTTCCGGCGAACCGATCTCCACCACCTCCGTGCGGGCACGCTGGATCAGGTCCAGCAATCCCTTCATCTCCTGCTGGACCTGCAGGTCGGCGGACGTCACGTCGCCTTCCGCCGTTTCCAACAGGCTAGCGACGATGCCGCTGATCTCGCTTACCGGGACGGTCTCGCCATGCTCGGCACACAACTCGTCAACGCGGGACTTAAGGCGGCTACTCGCCCAATCGATAGACATTATTGGAGACCTCACACGGCAATGTCCGACCCCTCGGCCGATTAACCTATGGGTCTCCAGTTAAGGGGTGGTTAAGGGTGTTCAGAGCGATTCGATCGCGCCGAGGTCGGCGATGGCGTCATAGGCGTAGGCCGCCTTCATCACCTTGGCCATGTAGTCCGGATCGGCGGCGACGGCCTCGTTGCGCTGGCGGACCAATTCCGGGTCGGCGGCGTGCAACTGGGTGGCGCGGGCACGGGCGCCGAGCTGCATCTGCGCCGTGCGCGGCCGGCGCCGGGTTTCGTAATCCGCCAGCGCCGCCAGCGGGTCGTCGTGTGCCTGCAGGCAGCGGGTCAGCGCGTAACCGTCCTCGATCGCCATGCACGCGCCCTGCGCCAGGAAGGGCAGCATCGGGTGCGCGGAGTCGCCGAGCAAGGTCGCGCGGCCGACGGTCCAGCGGTCCAGCGGATCGCGGTCGAACAACGCCCATTTGAAGCAATGCGACATCGCGCCGATCAGGGTCTGGATGGTGTCGTGCCAGCCGGCGAACTCGGCCTTGTACTCGTCCAGGTCGCCGGGATGGACCCAGCTCTCGATGCGCCAGTCCGGCTGCTCACACACGCCGACGCAGTTCACCAGGCGCCCGCCGTTCACGAAGTAATGAACGAAATGGTGGTGCGGCCCCATCCAGTTGTAGCCCTTGCGCTCGATCAGGCCGTCCGGCAGGCGATCGACCGGCACGGTGCCGCGAAACGCGACATTGCCGGTGAAACGCGGCGGATGCGGTCCGAACAGCGCCTGCTTGACGCGACTGTTGATGCCATCGGCGCCGACCAGCAGATCGCCGGCGACGACATCGCCGTTCTCAAGCCGCACCGTGGCGCCAGTGTTGTCCTGGCTCACGTCGGCGACGCGGGCGTCAAAACGGATCGCCAGGCCCTCGGCCTGCGCCGCATCGGACAGCACCTGCAACAGGTCGGGCCGGTAGATGTGATAGTAGGGCGCGCCGTGCTCGGCGACGACGGCCTCGCCCAGCGGCACGGTGTACATCAGCTCGCCGGTCTTGAAGTCATGACCTTCCAGCGCCAGCGGGCGCACGGCAACGCGCTCCAGCGGATCGGCCAGCCCCAGCGCCCACAACACCTTCACGGCGTTCGGGCTGATCTGGATGCCGGCGCCGACCTCGCCGAGCGCCGGCGCCTGCTCCAGCACCTCGACCTCGAAGCCGGCCCTGTTCAGCGCCAGGGCGGCGGTCAATCCGCCAATGCCCGCGCCCGCAACGACAATACGCATGCGCCCTCGCCCGTCCCTGTTGACGGCGACAGCGTAGCAAACCTGGGGTGGCTAGTTCAGCGCGTCGTCCATGCCGGCGCCGGCCAGCAGCTTGCGCAGGTCGCGTAGCCGGCGCTGGGCGGTCTCGTCGGCATCCTTGGCGCGCAGCTTGTCGAGCGCGCCCGGGCGGGCAAGGTACTCGCGGATGCGCTTGTGCGCGGCGGTGGTCGCGCTGCCGCGCGTGAAGCTGTTGGTGCCGCACAGGCCGAGCAGCGACATCGCCTTCTCGACCGGCTCGCCGGGCTTCTGCTCCAGACGCTCGAACAGCTTGGCGACGCGGATCTGCATCAGGCACATCTCGTCCAACCGACCGCCGATCAGCGCGGCATGGTTGGGCGCAAGCCCAGCCACCTCGACCCGGCTCTGCAACGCGCGCAGCTCGCGCATGCGCTCCACCGGCGTCGCGCCGGCATTGGCGAGACAGGTGTCGAAACGCTCGTCGTTCATCTCAGCGATGATCGCGTCGCCCAGGCGCTCCGCATTGTCCTTGCCGAAGATGCCGCCGGCCAGACGCAGCAGGTAGCGGAAGCGCGCATCCGGCTTGCCGAGCCGTTCCATCAGGCGGTTCAGACCGGAGGGCGACACGAAGCGCTCGCTGCGGATCGCCAGCGCCTCGCGCGCCTCGGCCAGACGCACGGTGTCCGCCGGCGCCTCCTCGATCCGGTCGTGCAGTTCGCGGTGCAGCGCCATCTCGCGGTCGATGTTGCCTTCGACCAACGGGCGGGAGCCGCGCAGGCTGGCGACCATGCGGCGCGCCATCACGTCGCGGCAGCGCGGCAGCTCGTCCAGCCAGACGCCTTCGCGCAACCGCTCGATGACCGGCGCGGCCGCCGGCAACGGGCGACCGGTGATCACGTCGAAGAGGTGCAGAACGGCCGCGCCAAGGTTGGGCTGATCGCCCAGCACCTCGGCAATCGCCGGCTGTTCCTCCAGGAAGGCGGCGACGTAGGCGTCGAGCAGCCGTACCGCCTCGGGCTCGTCCGTTGCCTGCAACAGGTCGAGCAAGCGGCGCATCTTCGCCGCCACATTCGGCAGCGCGCGCAACTCGACCGACAGCGCCGCATTGAACAGGACCGACTTGTCCGGATCGCCGCTCAGCTTGGCGGCCAGACCGGTGACGTCGTCGCCCTCAAGCGACACGACCTTGCCTTCTCGCCACAGGCGGCGGATCAGCACAGACAGCTCGTCGGTCAGCAGGAACAGCTCGCGCAGGCGCTTCTGCACGTCGCCGCCGGCAGCACCCGACTGCGCCCGGGCGGCGCGTTGCACCGCGCTCTGCAGCAGCAGGCCGGCGCCCTCCAGGCGTTGCTGGTGATCCGGGCTGTGCAGCAGTTCGATGGCGGCGATCTGGTGCCGGCCGAGCCAGTCGCCCAGCAGCCGGCGCACGGTGCGCCGGGCCTGCGCGGTCAGCAGGTGGTCGACACGGGTGCAGACCGGGCCGATGTCCTCGTCGACCGGACCGCCGGAGAGGTTGCGCTTGCGTTCGCCGAGGTAGAGCGCCTCGCGCTCGCGAAATTCGTTGGTTGCCTTGTCGTAGGACGACTTGATGACGCGCACGGCCAGGAACCGGCCATCGCCGAAGCGGGATTCGGCTTCCGTGATCGCCGCCTCGCGCTGTTCCACCAGCGCCAGCACGTTCCAGCCGTTGC
>CAZVLI010000303.1:0-5529 GCA_964627965.1 uncultured Rhodospirillales bacterium | reverse complement strand
ATCGCGAAAGCGCAGTCGAGCCCGGCCTGCGCGTCGGCGGCGATCTCGGCGCGGGAGTCGTGCGGCACCGGCACGCCGAACACCGCCATCACCGCGTCGCCGATGAACTTGTCGATGATGCCGCGCCGCTCCATCACCAGGTCGGCCATGCGCCCCATGTAGTCGTTCAGCCAGTCCATCAGCTCTTCCGCCGTGAGCCGCTCGGAGACCGGCGTGAAGCCGTTGATGTCGGTGAACATCACCGTCGCGGTCAGGCGCTGCGGCACCGGCCGGCCATGGTCCTGGAAGACGTCGCGATTGCGCCACAGCTCCTTGGCCACGCGCTCCGACACATGGCTGTTGAACATACGTGCCAGCAGCCGGCGCTTGATGCGCTCGGCATTGGCCAGGTAGGCGGAGAACAGCGCGGCGCTGGCGACGAAGGCGATGGCGCCCGGCGCCACCGGCAGCCACATCAAATGCAGCAACGCCCAGAACCAGAGGCCAACTTGCAGGCCGAAGCCGCCGATCAGCGCCGGCAAGAACAGCGGCAGCGCACGAACGTAGTAGGCCACGACGCCACCGACGACGGCGCACAGCCAGAGCCAGAACAGTTCCAGCCGATCCTCCGCGAAATGCGGCAGCTTGGCGCCATCCAGTCCGGCGCGCAGGATCTGGCTGGCGACCTGGGCATGACCGAGCACGCCATACATCCGCCGTTCCGGCTCGATATCGGTCGACAGCGGCGTGACGAAATCGTCCTTCACGCTGGCGGCCATGGCGCCGACGAAGATGATGCGGTCCGTGAACGCCTCCGCCGGGACCTTGCCGTCGAGCACGTCGGCGACGGTGTAGGTCGTGAACGGCTGCCGCCCGATGGCGAAGTCGAGCAGCATCTGGTACCCGCCGGTATCGACCCCGGCATAGGCGCCGTCGCGCGGTTCCAGCGGGGCGAAGACCGCGTCGCCGATCTGCATCGCCCCGGGCAGGCTTTCCGCCTCGACGATGTCGTGGCCGTGCTGCGCGAGGTAGGCGGCGACGACGCCGAAGGACAGCGAGTAACCGTCCATCGCCTCGGTCGCCGCGAAAAGCAGGGCGCGGCGCAGCGTATCGTCGGGATCGAGCGGCAAGTCGGCGAACCCCACCTGGCCCTGTTCGAACGCCGTCGGCTGGGCCCGCACCGCCAGACGGTCGCCGCTGCCGAGCAGGTAGACCCAGGTGATGTTCGGGCTCTCCGCCACGAGCTGGTTCAACGCCTCGGTACCGGGCGGCACCGGCAGGTCGCGGTAGATATCCACGCCGACCGCCGCCGCGCCGCCGTCGACGAGCTTGGCGAGCAGATCCGCCAGCACCTGATCGGACAAGGGATAGCCGTAGCGCTGGATGTCGGATTCGTCGAAGCCGATGGCGACGATGCGGTCGTCGCGCGCGGCCGTGTCGGTGCGCGCACGCAGCCCCGCGTCGTAGGCCAGCAGGTCGAGCGGTTGCAGCGCGCCGACCCAGAACAGGCCCAGCACCGCCGCGAACACCAGGTGACAGACCAGCAGCCCGGCGAGCCAGGGATACTCGTCGAGGTGAAAACGCCGGCGCGGGCGCGGGTCGGTGCCGCCGGTCGGATCGGCGGGACTGCTCATGGCGCCTCCAGGGACGTGCCGATGCGCAACCTACCAAGCCCGGCGAGTCGCGTCATGTCGTTGGTCCAAAAGCGATTGACGCCATTATTTGCATTTGCAATTAATGCAAACGCAAATAATGGGAGGATGGCCATGGACTTCGGGTATTTCACGCTCTCCGACAACCGCTATCCAGGCAACACGCGGACGGCGGAGCAGTTCGTGCGCGAGATCTACGAGCAGTGCCTGTGGGCGGAGACCGTGGGCATGAACTCGGCGTGGGTCGGCGAGCACCATTTCAACCTGCTCGGAGTGAATGCCAGTCCGCACATGATGCTGGCGCAGGTCGCCGGCGCGACACAGCGTATCCGGCTGGCACCGGCCGTCGTCCTGCTGCCCGTGCACCACCCGCTGCAGGTGGCCGAGGACTGGGCGACGCTGGACCTGCTGTCGGACGGGCGGGTCGACTTCGCGGCCGGGCGCGGCTACGACCGGCTGGAGTACGGGCCGTTCGAGGCCGACTTCGCCAACTCGGCGGAACTGTTCGCCGAAGGCATGGACATCCTCTGGCGCGCCTGGACCGAGACCGGCAAGTGGTCGCACAAGGGCCGCTACTACAACTTCCAAGACATCGAAGTGCGGCCTCGCCCGCTGCAGCAGCCGCTGCGGCCCTATGTCGCCTGCTTCTCGCGGCCGTCGATGGAGCTGGCCGCCGCCAACGACTGGAACATCATCTACGCGCCGTTCGCCGCCGCGATGGTCTACGGCAGCTTGGCCGACGCTGTGCGCGTCTACCGCGAGACCTGCGAGAGCGTGCACAAGCGGCCGGCGCGGCGCGCGATGTGCTCCTACTTCGTGCACATCGCCGACACGCCGGAGGAGGACGCCTACGCCCGCGAGGCGCTGGTGCGCTACTTCCAGGACGCGCTGGTCGCGGCCTTCCCTGGCGATCCGAAGAACGCGCCGCCGACCTACAAGTACTTCGTCGAGATCGTCGAGATCCTGCGCAACATGAAGCCGGAGGACCTGACCTCGAAGTCGGTGCTGGTCGGGCCGGCGGCGAAGGTGATCGAGGACCTGAAGGCGGTCGAGGCCGCCGGCATCTCCGAGGTGATCCTCTACTTCAACTACGGCCTGAAGTCGCACGGCATGGTGAAGGAGCAGATGCAGCGCTTCATGGAAGAAGTCGCGCCGGCATTCGAAGGCAACCACAAGCTGCTGGCCGCGTCGTGAGCGAGACCGGGCGCGAGTTCGACCTCGCCAACTACGTCCCCTACCTGCTGAACCGCGCCGGCAGCCGCATCGCCGACGCCTTCGGCCAGGTCGCGCGCGACGAGGGTCTAAGCCTGCAAGCCTGGCGCGTGCTGGCGGTGCTGCACCACAGCGAACCGCGCACGGTGAGCGAGATCGCCGCGTGGAGCACCATCGAGGTCTCCACGCTCAGCCGCATCCTGTCGTCGATGGAGCGCCAGGGATTGCTGCGCCGGCAACGCAACGCCAGCGACAGCCGCCAGGTCATGGTCGACCGCACCGAGGTTGGCCGCGCCGCGACGGTTCGTCTGATCCCCGTCGCCTTGAGTTACGAGAAGGCGGCGACGGCCGGGTTCAGCGACGCGGAAGTCGAAACGCTCAAGAGCCTGCTGCGGCGGCTATTCGACAATCTCGACGGCATGGAGGGTGCGCCGGCGACGCAGGCTTCCTGAATCCCGTTCGGGGACGAGCAGGCGCTGCATGTCGCGCTTCAGGCGCCGCATGCGTCGATCCAGGTCGCGCAACTCGCAATCGACCAGTGCCATCGACATCCGCGCCTCGTAGCCCTGCAGCCCCTTCATCACCCGCGCTCCTGGTTAACGCCCGTTGAACCATATGGTGCTTGTACGCACGGATTCAGGTGGCGGTCGTCACTCGGCCCGTGACAAAGGATGCCCGGCGCGCTTCAGGACCGCAGAAGAACGCTCAGAACCGTCGGAAACTGACGGATTCGCGCGGCCACATGCTCTGCTTTATCCGGATCCATGCCGGCGACGGCGACGTCGACGCGCAGTTCCTCGCCCTGGCTGCGGCAATGCACGTCGTGCGGGATCAGGTCGCGCAGCACGAACAGTTCGACGACCCGGCTCAGGACCGAGGGTTCGAGATGCGCGGTGACGGTGAAGCGGTGCGCCGGCTCGGGCGCGACGGCCAATTCAGATGTGGCGAGAGACATGATGGGCAAACTCCGTCGGGATTTCGGGACGAACGCGTACGCGCCGGCCAGCCGTGCTGACCGGGGTCGTAATTCGCGTCGCCGCGACGGGTTTGCCGTGGACCCACATGGGGCTAACTTACGCCAAACCGTGTTGGAGAGAAAGTGATGTCGATCACCGCCGAGACGGCGGCGGCCGAGAGCCCGCTGCTGGACGACGTTCTGGGCCTGACGGGGGCCGCGCTGGCCGATGCCGAGGCGCTATTGGCCCGCGCCCGCGCGCGGCTGGGCCCGGCGCTGTCGACCGGCGGCAAGCTCGATCCCAAGCGCATCGACGAGGAGCAGTTCGCCGCCCACGCCTATGCCTGGGCCGCGACCTACGTCGAGGCGATGCGGCAGATGCGGGACTGGGCCGGCCGGCTGGCCGCCGACGGCGAACTGGGCGAGCCGGAACACCTGCTGCTGCAGGCGACCTACGGCGGCTACCTGGGCGAGCTGGCCGGCGGCATCCTGATGAGCCAGGTGGAGATCGCCCGCCCTCACGACTGGGGCCTGGAGGACGACGACCTCGACCGCTTCCAAACACCGCCGGTGCGGCTGCTGATCCGGCGCGGCGCCGACCGCGCCACGCGCATGGCGATCGCCGACTGCCTGCGCAACGACCAGTTCGGGCGCCTCGGCCTGGACGAGACCATGAGCATGGTCCGCGAGCAGTTCCATCGCTTCTCCGACGAGAAGGTGCGCGAGCCGGGCCACCAGTGGCACCTCAACGACGAACTGATCCCGATGCCGCTGGTCGAGGAGATGTCGGCGATGGGCGTCTTCGGGCTCACCATCCCGGAGGAATATGGCGGCCACGGCATGGGCAAGACCGCGATGTGCGTGGTCTCCGAGGAACTGTCGCGCGGCTATATCGGCGTCGGCTCGCTGGGCACGCGTTCGGAGATCGCCGCCGAGCTGATCCTGACCGGCGGTACGGAAGAGCAGAAGCAGAACTGGCTGCCGAAGATCGCCTCGGGCGAGATCCTGCCGACCGCCGTGTTCACGGAACCGAATATCGGTTCCGACCTCGCCAACCTGACCACGCGCGCTGTGCGCGAGGGCGACGTCTACAAGGTCTTCGGCAACAAGACCTGGATCACACACGCGGCGCGCGCCGATCTGATGACGCTGCTGGTCCGCACCGGCGGGCCGGGCTATCGCGGGCTGTCCATGCTGCTGGCGCCGAAGCCGCGCGGCACCGACGCCGACCCCTTCCCGGCCGCCGGCATGACCGGCGGCGAGCTGCCGGTGATCGGCTATCGCGGCATGAAGGAATACGAGCTGGCCTTCGACGGCTTCGAGGTGCCGGCGGCGAACCTGCTCGGCGGCGAGGAAGGCGGCGGCTTCAAGCAGCTCATGGCGACCTTCGAGAGCGCGCGCATCCAGACCGCCGCGCGGGCCGTCGGCGTGGCGCAGTCCGCCCTGGAATTGGGCCTAGGCTATGCCACCGAGCGGCGGCAGTTCGCCCGGCCGATCGCCGACTTCCCGCGCGTCTCCGGCAAGCTCGCCTGGATGGCCACCGAAGCCATGGCGGCGCGCCAGCTCACCTACTTCGCCGCGCGCGAGAAGGACAGCGGCCGACGCTGCGACCTGCAGGCCGGCATGGCCAAGCTGCTGGCCGCGCGTTGCGCCTGGGCAGCGGCCGACAACGCGGTGCAGATCCACGGCGGCAACGGCTTCGCTATGGAATTCCCGATCAGCCGCGTGCTG
>CAZVLI010000302.1:0-5555 GCA_964627965.1 uncultured Rhodospirillales bacterium | reverse complement strand
CAGTACGCATCAATTGACGTTCTTCTCCTTGCCTTCCCAGTAAGGCTTGCGCAGCTCGGTCTTGAGGATCTTGCCGGCGCCGGAAAGCGGCAGCGCGTCGCCGACGATCTCCACGCTGCGCGGACATTTGTAGCCGGCGATCAGCTCGTGACAGAAGTCGATCAGGCCCTGCTCGTCGAGCTTCTCGCCGTCCTTGCAACGAACGATGGCGTGAACCTGCTCGCCCCACTTTTCGTGCGGGATGCCGATCACGGCGCACTCGGCGACCGCGGCGTGCTGGTAGATCGCGTTCTCGACCTCGGCGGAATAGACGTTCTCGCCGCCGGAGATGATCATGTCCTTCACTCGGTCGACGATATAGACGTAGCCATCCTCGTCCATGTAGCCGCCGTCGCCGGTGTGCAGCCAGCCGTTGCGCAGCGTTTGCTCGGTGAGCCCCGGCTGCTTCCAGTAGCCCTGCATGACGTTCTCCCCACGTCCGCAGATCTGCCCGACCGTGCCGCGCGGCACCTCGTTGTCGTCCTCGTCGAGGATCGCGATCTCCATGCCGGGGATGGCGCGTCCGGCGGACTTGCCCTTGCCGGCCATCGGCCCCTCGAAGACATGGCGTTCGGACTCCAGCAACGTCATCACCGGCGCGGCCTCGGTCTGGCCGTAGGCCTGCTGGAACTCGGCGTCCGGGATCACCTGCATCGCCTTGCGCACCACCGCTTCCGGCATCGGCGAGGCGCCGTAGAGCACGTGCTTCAGGTTCGACAGGTCGAAGTCGCCGGCCTTCGGGTGGTTCACCACCATGTTGACCATGGTCGGCACGAGCAGGGCGACGGTTACCTGGTGATCCTGCATCGCCTGCATGGTCGCCACGGGCTCGAAAGCGGGGATGACGATCGAGGCGCCGCCGGCCGTCATGATCGCGAAAGTGGCGGCGCCGTTCGCCAGGTGGAACATCGGCGCGGCGTGCAGGTAGGTCGAATGCTGGTAGAAGCCAGCCATCGGGCCGAACTGCAGCGCGTTCAGCAACAGGTTGCGATGGCTCAGCATCACGCCCTTGGACCGGCCGGTCGTGCCGCCGGTGTAGAACAGCCCGGCCAGCTCGTCGCCACCTTGGTCCAGCGGCGCCAGTTCCGGCTTGCCGTCAACCAGGCTCTCGAAACTCAGCATGCCGTCGGCCGGTGCACCGTCGCCGACGTCGACGAAGGTCTTCACGCCGCCGATCTGGCCCTGGATCTTCGGTAGCATCGGCTTGAACGCGTCGTCGATCATCAGCGCCGAGGCGCCGGAGTCGTTCAACCAGTGCACGACCTCGGGTGGCGCGAGTCGGGTGTTGATCGGCACGAAGACGCCGCCGGCCCAGGGCACGGCGAAGAAGTATTCCAGGTAGCGGTCGCTGTTCAGCGCCAGCATCGCCACGCGGTCGCCCGGTTTCACGCCGATCTCGACCAGCCCGCTGGCCAGGCGCGCCACGCGGTTGGCGAACTGGGTCCAGGTCTGCGTGCGATCCTGGAAATGCAGGGCCAAGCCGTCGCGGTTGACCTGCGCCGAACGGCGGATGGTGGAGCTGATACGCATTGTTGTCGCCTCCCGTTTGTCGGCGACTCTAGGACCATGTGGCGGCCCGGGGCCAGTGCCGGTTATGCTGCCGCTTACCCATTGAATTCGTGAAGGGTTGGAGTTTGGCAACCGAACTTGCCGCCGACGTATTGATCATCGGGGCCGGGGGCGCCGGCATGTATGCCGCGCTGTCCGCCGCGCGCGCCGGTGCATCGGTGATCCTGCTGGACAAGAGCCTGATCGGGCGGTCGGGTGCGACCGTGATGGCGCAGATGACGGTGGCCGTCGCCATCGGCCACCAGGAACCCGACGACTGGCGCTATCACCTGCGCGACACCATCGCCGCCGGGCGCGGTCTGACGAACGAGCCGCTGGCCCGCGTGCTGTGCGAGAACGGGCCGACGCGCATCCTGGAAATGGAGGAGTGGAAGGTCGGCTGGGCGCGCAGCGGCAACCACATCGCCCAGGTCCATGCGCCGGGCCACGACCGGCCGCGCTGCGTCTATGCCGATTTCCTCAATACGGGGCCGGCGGTGTCGCGCACGCTGCGGGCGCAACTCGCGCGGACCGAGGGCATCCGGCGCATCGCCGACCTGATCGTCTCCGATCTCGTGGTTGCCGACGGGCGGGTGGTCGGCGCGGTCGGGCTGGCGATGGAGAGCGGGCACGCAGTTACCATTTCTGCGAAGGCGACGATCATCGCCACCGGTGGCCTGACCAAGCTCTACGCGCGCAATTCGGCCTCGGCCAACATGGGCGGCGACGGCTACGCGCTGGCGCTGCGGGCCGGCGCGGAACTGGTCGACATGGAATTCGTGCAGTTCTTTCCTATCGGCCACCTGGCGCCGCGCCTGATCGGCATGGACCCGATCATGTGGGACCCGTTCCGCTACAAGCTCGGCGGCCGCCTGCTGAATGGCGAGATGCAGGAGTTCACCCAGAACTACGGCACGCCGGAAACCGACAAGTATGTCGTGACCCGCGACGTCGCGACCTACGCGATCCTGCAGGAGGTGGCGGCCGGGCGCGGCTCGCCGCACGGCGGCGCCTATCTCTCGTTCCAGCACATTTCCGACGAGAAGCTGCGCGAGGCCTTCGGGCCGGTGATCGACCGGCTGGCGGCGAACGGGATCGACCTGACCAAGACACCGATCGAGGTGTCGCCGATCGCGCACTACCACATGGGCGGCATCCGGGTGGACGAGGACATGGCCGCCACCGTCCCGGGCCTGTTCGCGGCGGGCGAGGCGCTTGGGGGACCGAACGGTGCCAACCGGTTGTCGGGCAACGCGATCACCGAGGCATTGGTGTTCGGCGAGCGGGCCGGGCGGTCGGCCGCCGCACTGGCAGGCGGTGCCAAGACGCCAATGGCTGACGCCGCGCGAACGGCGCTCGCGACGCTAGAAGATGCCATCGGACAGAGCGGCGACGGCCCGACACCGACCGCCGCCATTGCCGAGTTGCAGCAACTGATGCAGGACGACGTCGGGCCGTTCCGAACGGCGGACGGGCTGGCACGTGCCGTCGCGCGGATCGGCGAGATGCGTCGCGCTCTGCCGACGATGCCGACCGGGGACGGCGGCGGCTTCGACATGCAGCTCGCCGATTGGCTGGAGCTGCGCAACATGCTGTTGGTCGCGGATTGCGTGGCGCGGGCGGCGCTGGTCCGCGACGAGAGCCGGGGCGCCCACCAGCGCAGCGACTTCCCGACGCTCAGCGCCGACTGGGAAGAGAACCAAGTCGTGGCGATGGACGGCGACGCGGTCTCGCTGCGCCGCGCGCCGGTGCCGCGTGTCGAACCGGCGATCCTGGAGGTGCCGCCATGAGCGAGAAGATGACGGCGCGCCTCACGGTGCAGCGCGGCCTGCCCGACGAACCGAGCCACGATCAGGTCTTCGAGGTGCCGTTTGAGCCGGGGCAGTCGGTGCTGGATGGTCTGCGCTGGATCCGGCGCGAGGTCGACGCCAGCCTGGCGGTCCGGTTTGCCTGCCTCAACGCCAACGCCTGCAAGGAATGCGTGATCCGCATCGACGGCAAGACCGGCTATGCCTGCACCACGCGGCTGGTCGATGGCGACATGAGGCTGGAACCGCTGCGCAACAAGCGTCTGATTCGCGACCTGGTGACCGATACGGTGCCGACCGAGGATCGGCTGGACGATTAGGCGGATTCGGGGAAGCGCTCGCCGGCGGCGGGCGCCTGACCTGGCAGCCAGGTCTCGTGCACGTGCAGCCACGCGACGCCATTCGGTGCGCCCTCGCGAGGCCCGAACAGCACGGTGGTGAGCCGTGCCGACGTCTCCTCGCCGACCGCGTGCCATTCCTCGTACGTCAGCAGCGCATGATCCCCGATGGTGCGCAGCGGGCGGCAGTTCTCGACCCAGATGCGGAAGCCGTCGCCGGCATGGCGCATCGCGCCGTGGGCCGCTTCGAACTCGTCCAACAGGTCGTTCAGCCCGGTCACCGAGCCCCGGGGGCTGATCACCTGCAACCCGTCGCCCATGGCGGACCGGAAGCGTTCGAACGCCTCCGGGGTGCGCGGCAGCGAGCCGGCCAGCCAATCGCGCAGGAAATCATGCAGATCGACGATCTCTTTCTCACAGGCCTGTTCCACGTCCCGCTCCTATTTCTGTCCAGTCCGCCCTATTGTGCCCGGCCCACACCTGGGCAACCATGGGTCCACGATGAAACCCGCTCCATTCAAGTATGTCGCCGCGCGGTCGGTGGACGAAGCGGTCGCGGCGCTGGCCGCGGCCGATGGTGACGGCAAGCTCCTGGCCGGCGGCCAGAGCCTGGTGCCGATGCTCAATTTCCGGCTACTGGAGCCGGCGGTCCTGATCGACATCAACCGGATCGAGGGGCTCGACACGATCGAAGCCGTCGACGGCGGTGTGCGTGTCGGCGCCCTGGCCCGCCATCACCAGGTCGAGCAGGACCCGCTGATTGCCGAACGGTTCCCGATCGTCACGGCGGCGATGCGCTATGTCGCGCACCTCGGCATTCGCAATCGCGGCAGCTTCGCCGGCAGCCTGTCCCATGCGGACCCAGCTGCCGAGTTGCCGATGCTGGCGCGGCTGCTCGACGTGACGCTAACCGTTGTTGGCCCCAACGGTACGCGCGAGATCGGCGCCGCCGACTTCTTCGTCGACGCGTTGACCAGCGATCTGGGCGAGGACGAGATGGTGACGTCGGTGTTCCTGCCGGACCTGCCGGCGGGCTGCACCTGGGGCTTCGAGGAATTCGCGCGCCGCCACGGCGACTTCGCCATCGCCGCCGTTGCAACTGTCCTTGAGAAGGACGGCGACACCTGCAAGAGCGTGCGGATCGCGATGGCTGGCGTCGGTCACACCCCGCTGCGCGCGCCGTCGGCCGAGGCGGCGCTGTCCGGGCAGGGCCGCGAGGCCATCGATAACGCGGCCGAGGCGGCTGCTGCCGATGCCGATCCGGTCAACGACCTTCAGGGCTCGGCCGCGTATCGCCGTCACCTTGTCGGCGTGCTGACCAAACGCGCCCTGAACAAGGCCTGGGGCACGGCTTGAGCGACACCGTCCGTGTATCGGTGCGCGTGAACGGCACCGTCTATGAGCGTGATATCGAGCCGCGCCTGCTGCTGGGCGATTTCCTGCGTGTCGTGCTCGATCTCACCGGCACGCACTTCGGCTGCGAGCACGGCATCTGCGGCGCCTGTACGGTTCACCTCGACGGCCGTTCGGTCCGTTCCTGCCTGACCCTGGCGGTGCAGGCCGACGGTGGCGACGTCCTGACGGTCGAAGGGCTTGGCACGGTCGACGACCTGCATCCGCTGCAGGCGGCATTCCGTGAGCACCACGGATTGCAATGCGGCTTCTGCACGCCGGGCATGCTGATGACCGCGCTGGAACTGATCCAGCGCCAGCCCGATGCGTCGGAGGACGACATTCGCGAGGCGATGTCGGGCAACCTGTGTCGCTGCACCGGCTACCAAAACATCGTCGCCGCGATCCGCGCTGCCGCCGAGACCATGAG
>CAZVLI010000301.1:0-5558 GCA_964627965.1 uncultured Rhodospirillales bacterium | reverse complement strand
GTCGCTCTCCAGCCCACACGGCGATGCGACGACTGCGACACACCTCGCACCCAGGATCGACGAGGCGCCCGCCAGGTGGAGGCTGAAGATCGCCAGATCCATCGCCGGGCCAGGCTGCGCGGTGGTCGACAGCGGCGCGTAGATCGTCAAACCGCCACCCACGCCGCTATTGCCGGGAGGGCCCTCGACGAAGGGCGAGATCAGCAGCAGCAGGAACGACGGCGGCAGCAGCCAGAACGAGATGTTGTTCATCCGCGGGAACGCCATGTCGGGCGCTCCGATCATCAGCGGCACGATCCAATTGCCGAAGCCGCCGATCATCGCCGGCATGACCATGAAGAACACCATGATCAGGCCGTGCGCGGTGACCAGCACGTTGAAGAAGTGATAGTCGCCGCCGAGGATGCCGTCGCCGGGCGCCGCCAGCTCGATGCGCATGAGCACCGAGAAGACCGCGCCGATGACGCCCGCGACCACCGCGAAGATAAGGTACATCGTGCCGATGTCCTTATGGTTCGTGGAGTACACGTACCGGCGCCAGCCGGTCGGCGTGTGGTGGTCGTGATCGTGCCCGTGCGCGTCCGCGCCGTGCTGGTCGTGAGCGTGGCTGTCACTCATGTGGCTTACTTTCCTTGATCACGGACGGCGGCAAGATGGCGCGGCTCGGTCTCGACGGCCGCGAAGCGCTCCTGCGCTTCCTTCACCCAGGCCGCGAAGTCGGCCTCGGACAGCACCCGGACGGTAATCGGCATGAAGCCATGCCGGACGCCGCAGAGTTCGGAACACTGGCCGTAGTAGACGCCTTCGCGCTCGGCCAGGAACCAGGTTTCGTTGGTACGGCCCGGCACGGCGTCCATCTTCACGCCAAAGGCCGGGATCGCCCAGTTGTGGATCACGTCCGTGGCGGTGGTCAGCACCCGGATCGTCTTGTTCACCGGCACCACGACCTCGTTGTCGGTGGCCAGCAACCGCGGCTGACCTTCCTTGAGGTCCGCCTCCTCGATCATGTTGGCGTCGAACACGAAGTTGCCGTGGTCGGGATACTCGTACGTCCAGTACCACTGGTTGCCGATCGCCTTGATCGTCATGTCGGCGTCGACCGCCTCGTCCTGCAGGTACAGCAGCTTGAAGGACGGGATCGCGATGACCACCAGGATCAGGATCGGCACCGCCGTCCAGATCACCTCCAGCAGCGTGTTGTGCGAGGTCTTGGACGGGTTCGGGTTCGCCTTCGCGTTGAACCGGAACATGATGTACAGCAGCAGCGCCATCACGAACACCGAGATCACGGTGATGATCGGCAGCATCAGGCTGTCGTGGAACCAGATGATCTCGTGCATCACCGGCGAGGCGGCGTCCTGGAACCCGAGCTGCCAGTCACTGGCGACGCCTTCTTGCGCCGCGGCGTGGCCGCCCGCGATGCCGGCGATCCCGGCTGCGAGGGTGAAAGTGCGGAACCAACCCATTGGCATGTCGATCCTAACCGTCTGCGGGCGTGCACGGCTAAGCGTCCGTCGAGGGGCGCCACCGTCGCGTTCCGGTATCTATACCACCGGCCAAATCGCGAACAAGGCCGGCCCCGCGACGGGGGCATCGAGCCCCCCTACCGCAGGCGATCTTTATCTATATTTTGCAATGACTTAGACACCCCGGACCGGCGCCCGACCGACGCCCGTGACCTAATGTCGCATCGATGCGACAGGCGCGCTGAATCGGGCCGGTGTCGGAGCCGCTGTCGCAGCCGGGCCCAGGGCGCCTATATTGAGTCGCACCGTCGCCCGCCCGAAGGAGAGCCGTCATGGCCGATGCCGATACCACCCGCCGCCTGTTCTACGATGCCACCGGCCTGGACGAAGGTCGTGTCGAGCGAATGGTGGGCGAGGCGCTGGCCGGCAGCGACGATGGCGAGTTGTACCTGGAGTACCGCCAATCGGAGAGCTTCGCCTTCGATGATGGCCGACTGAAGAACGCCAGTTTCGATACCGCGCAGGGCTTCGGCCTGCGCGCCGTGGCCAACGAGTCGACCGGCTACGCCCACGCCAACGAACTCTCCGAGGCAGCGCTGAAGCGGGCCGGTGACGCGGTGCAGGCGGTGAGGCGCGGCCACGAAGGCGAACTGGCGCTGGCGCCGCAGGGCACCAACCAGGCGCTCTATGCCGCGGACAACCCGCTGACCGAGGTCGAGTTCGCCGCGAAGGTGAAGCTGCTCTCCGACATCGACGCGTACGCCCGCGCCAAGGACAGCCGCGTGCGGCAGGTCTCCGCCTCGCTGAACGGTCAGTGGCAGGCGGTGGAGATTGTCCGCGCCGACGGCCGCCGCGTGCGCGACATCCGCCCGCTGGTCCGCCTCAACGTGTCGGTGGTGCTGGGCGAGGGCGACCGGCAGGAAAGCGGCAGCCACGGCACCGGCGGCCGCCTCGGCTATGCCGACTACATCCGGCCCGACGCCTGGCAGGCCGACGTCGACGAAGCGCTGCGCCAGGCCGACGTGAACCTGCGCTCCGAACCGGCGCCGGCCGGCGAGATGGCCGTCGTGCTCGGCCCGGGCTGGCCCGGCATCTTGCTGCACGAGGCCATCGGCCACGGCCTGGAGGGCGACTTCAACCGCAAGAAGACGTCGGCCTTCTCCGGTCTGCTGGGCGAGCGCGTCGCCAGCCCCGGCGTCACCGTGGTCGACGATGGCACGCTGCGCGACCGGCGCGGCAGCCTGACCGTCGACGACGAGGGCACGCCGACCAGCCGCACCGTGCTGATCGAGGACGGCATCCTGAAGGGCTACATGCAGGACCGCCTCAACGCCCGTCTGATGGGCATGGACGCGACCGGCAACGGCCGGCGCCAGTCTTATGCCCACATGCCGATGCCGCGCATGACCAACACCTACATGTTGGCCGGCGACCGCGATCCGGCCGAGATCCTGGCCGGCGTGAAGAACGGCCTGTTCGCCGTCAACTTCGGCGGCGGCCAGGTCGACATCGTGTCCGGCAAGTTCGTGTTCTCGTGCACCGAGGCGTATCGCATCGAGGACGGCAAGATCGGCGCGCCGGTGAAGGGCGCCACGCTGATCGGCAACGGCCCGGACGCGCTGACCCGGGTGCGCGCGATCGGCAACGACATGGCGCTCGACCCCGGCATCGGCACCTGCGGCAAGAACGGCCAGGGCGTGCCGGTCGGCGTCGGTCAGCCGACGTTGCTCCTCGACGGCCTGACCGTCGGCGGAACCGCAGCCTGACGTAATCGGGCAAGCGGCAACAACGCACTGGCAAGGCCCCTACGGTTACGTCAAACTAATAACAGTAGGGTGGCTGTAGGGGCGGCGTACCAACCCAACCGGTGCGCTGTGTGTTTGCTTATGAATTGCACTCCTCTTGCCGGGCGTGTCGCTCGAGAACTGAGGCTTGTCGAACAGCGCGAAGGATTTCCGCGCAGCCAGTCGATCACCAGTCTCACGGCGTTGTGGCGCAGCAAGGCGAATGACGGGCGCTTACCATCACGCACGGATTTCGGTTTCGAGACGCTCCGCCCCTGGATCGGCGATGTCAGCCTCGTCGACGTGGTGTCGAACCCGATCCGATTTCGCTGGCGGCTGATCGGCACCAACATCGTCGACTACATGGGTCGAGACAGCACCGGCAAATGGTTCGCCGACATCTACGACGACCATTGGCTCGCGATTCACACCACGGCCTACATGGCCAGCGTCACCCGCCGCGAGCCCGTCTTCTATCGCGGCAACCTGGAGTATGTCGGCAAGGACCACCGCTTCTTCCGGTCGGTCCACCTGCCTCTCGCCGCCGACGGCGAAACCGTGGACATGCTCCTGCTCTGCCTCGACTTCAGCTGAGCCGCGTCAGGCTTCCGAACGCCGGCCAGCCATACGCGACTTCGGCGACCACGGTGCCGGCGATGTCGGTGTCTTGCGTCCCGCATACCTGCCCGCCTAGCGCCTCGTAGAAGCGTCGGGCCGCAAGGTTGTCGCGAAACACCCACAGTGCGGCGCCACCGCCACCGACCGTTGACGCCAACGTGGCCATCAGTTGCCGCCCGTAACCGTGCCGCTGCGCCCGCGCCAGCAGGTAGATCGTCGCGATCTCGGTTTCAAAGCCCTGCGCCGCGAGCGCCTGGTGACGCTGTGGGCAGGCGCTGGCGAATCCGACGATCTCGCCGGCCATGCGGGCAACGAACGTGCCCCGATCGAAGGGACCGTCAATGATGCCGCGCCAACGGTTGGCGCGTTCCGAGATGTCCAGGCTCGCCAGGAAGTCGGCGGGGAGAACGCATGCGTAGGTCTCGCGCCATGCGGTCACATGTACCGCCGCAATCTCGTCGGCATCGTCGGCGCTTGCGCGGTCAACGCTCATCGCCACGGCTCCTCCTGCAGGCGTTCGGACCTATCGTCACTGTCGCGGGCTGCCGTTGCCAGTTGGAAACTGCATGGCTACTCTTTTCCGTAACTAGGGGGTCCGAAGCGTTCATCGCCTCCGGGAGTACCAACGATGCCGAGTCCGTTGTCCGCGCGGCAGATCTATACCCACCTGGAACTGACCGAAATTCCGATGGGTTTCCCGGAAAGCCAGTTCATAACCAGCCTGGTCGAGCACTGGGAGGCGAAGTGCCCACCTGACCGCCTGCCCGCGCGTGCCGACTTCCCCGCCGAAAGCCTGCGGCGGTGGATCGGGTGCATCACCCTGGTCGACGTCTTCCAGGACCCGCTCCGCTTTCGCTGGCGGTTGATCGGGACCACGGTGACCGAGCACATGGGCCGCGACAGCAGCGGCAAGTGGTTCACCGACCTTTACGACGAGCCGACACTGGAAAAACACGTCGCCGCCTACCGCACGGCCGTCGAGCGACGCGCCCCGGCCTACTTCCGCGGCAACCTCGAGTACGTGAACAAGGACTACCGGTACTTCAATTCCGTCCACCTGCCGCTCGCCGACGACGGAACGAACGTCGACATGCTCGTCCTGGGCATGGACTTCGACTGACGCGACTAGAGTTGCGCCAGTAGCTCCGGGATCGGCATCGACGGGGCGACCGGCTCGCCACGGTAGATGTGCGCCCGCACCGCGTCGGCACAGAGGTCCGGGTCCTCCTGCACCATCAGGTGGCCATGGCCAGTCATCACGCGGCCCTGGCCGTACGGCGACTCGCCCGCCACTTCGCCCAGCATCTCCGTCAGCCAGGCGCGGCCGCGCCCTTCGCGTGGGTCGTTGGCGTAGATCATCGCCGGCATCGGCAGGCGCTTGGCGATCACGGTGGAGTTGGTGTGGTCACAGGCCTCGTAGATCGCCGCCTCGACATCGCCGCGACAGCGCAGTCGCAAACGACCGTCGCGCAGCGGCTCGACGGCGGCGAACAGGTACTGCGCGCGCATCTCGTCGCTGAACGCGGTGAACATGCCGGCGCGGCTCGCCTTCTCCCACGCGGCCTGGTCGTCATATTCGGCCGGCCGGCGGCGCGCCCAGTTCTGGAATATGTCGGCATGCGCACTGGAATGCGCGTGCAACGTATGCTCGTGCGGCGGGTACAGCGGCGGCTCGAACATCGTCATCGTC
>CAZVLI010000300.1:0-5565 GCA_964627965.1 uncultured Rhodospirillales bacterium | reverse complement strand
CATCACCGAACGCACGTCAGCAAAGTCGAGATTGATCAGGCCCGGCATGACCATCAGGTCGGTGATGCCCCGGACGCCGGAGTGCAGCACGTCGTCGGCCATCGAGAAGGCGTCCGCGAAGGTGGTCTTCTCGTTCGCCACCCGGAACAGGTTCTGGTTCGGGATGATGATCAGCGTGTCGACGTTTTCCGACAGTTCCTCGATGCCGCGCTCCGCCAGCTTCATGCGGTGGCTACCCTCGAAGTGGAACGGCTTGGTCACCACGCCGACGGTGAGGATGTTGTGCTGGCGGCAGACCTCGGCGATCAGCGGCGCAGCACCGGTGCCCGTGCCACGGCCCATGCCGGCGGTGATGAAGGCCATGTGCGTGCCTTGCAGGTGGTCGAGGATCTGGTCGATCTGCTCTTCCGCCGCCTGCCGGCCGATCTCCGGCCGCGCGCCGCAGCCCAGGCCCTGCGTGATCGACACGCCGAGCTGGATCTTGCGATCTGCCTGGCTGTTGCCGAGCGCCTGGGCGTCGGTGTTGGCGACCAGGAACTCCACGCCTTCAAGACCCGACCGGATCATGTTGTTGACGGCATTGCCGCCGGCGCCCCCGACCCCGATGACCACGATCCGGGGCTTCAGTTCCGTCATCTGTGGGGCTGCGAATTTCAACGTCATCTAAGCCTCCTGACCTCTCGAGGTCCGCTCCTCTGGTGCCGCACCCATGTGTTTCAAACTCCCCTCAGCCGGTCGGCAGCCGGCTAGAGGCTCTCCCGCAACCAGCGACCCAACCGCGCCAGGCGGCCGCTGCGATGGTTGATTCCTGGCGTCGACAGGGCGACGCGCGCCTCCGTCGGCGGTCGAAAGGCGTAGGCCAGCAGGCCGGCGCAGGCGGCGAACGCCGGCCCGCCCGTCGCTTCCGCGAGGCCCTGGATTCGTAGCGGCCTCCCTGGCCTGACCTGCTTGTCGAGCACGCGCGCCGCCAGTTCCGGCACGCCGGTCAACTGGCTGGCACCGCCGGTGAGCACGCACCGCCGTCCGGCGAGATGCGCCAGGCCGGAGCCTTCCAGGCGCTCACGCACCAGCTCGAAGGTCTCTTCCACGCGCGGCTGGATGATGCCGGCCAGCATCGAGCGCGGCACCTGCGGCGCGCTCAGCGATTCTTCCTCGCCGACCTGCGGCACGACGATCATCTCGCGCTCGTCGGCGGGGCTGGCGATGGCGCTGCCATAGAGCGTCTTGATCCGCTCGGCATGCTGCGTCGAGGTCGAAAGCCCCCAGGCCAGATCCTTGGTGACCTGCGCGCCGCCGACGCCGACCACGTCGAAGAAGATCAGCGCGCCGTCGTAGAACACCGCGATCGACGTGGTGCCGGCGCCCATGTCGATGACGGTCGCGCCAAGATCGACTTCGTCCTCGACCAGCACCGCGAGGCCCGACGCGTAGGGCGTGAGCACGAAATCGGCCGTCTCCAGGTGGCAGCGTTCGGTGACCAGCCGCAGGTTGCGCAGCGGCCCCGTCGGCGACGTCACCATGTGCAACGCCACGCCGAGCTGCTCGCCGTACATGCCACGCGGATCGCGGATGCCACGGCTGCCGTCGATGGTGTAGCCGGTGGGAATCGCATGCACGATCTCGCCGTCTGACGGCAGGCAGCGCTCGCGCGCCGCGCCCATCACCCGGCGCAGGTCCGCCTCGGCGACCTGCTGGCCCGCGGTGGCAACCTCGACGCCGACGATGCGGCTTTCCGGTTCGGCCCCGCCCAGCGCGACGTAGACGTCCTCGATGCGCTCTTCCGCCATCCGCTCGGCCGCCTCGACGGCGGAGCGCACTGACGCCTCGACCTGCTCCATGTCGGTGACGCCACCGGCGCGCATGCCCTTGGCGACCTGATGGCCAATGCCGACCACGCGCGCGCCGCCATGACCGTCGGAGCGTGCCAGGAAGCAGCACACCTTCGAGGTGCCGATGTCGAGGGCCGCGATGAGACCGTTGCGCTTCATGTCTTGCGCCCCGGATCGCGTCGCCTTGCCGCCGCCTCCGGCGACAGCCGGACCACCAGACGGTCGGGTACGCGCAGGTCCACGGCGACGATGTCGCGCTCGAACAGCCCCTCGTCGTGCGCCAGGTTGGCGAGCTGCTGCCACGCCGCCTGGAGCTGATCCTCCGGCAGGTGCACCGAAATGCCGCCCGTCAGCACCACGTCCCAACGCCGGCCACCGACGCGACGCGCGAGCTGCACCTCCTCGTAGAGACCGGGGTCGGCGCGCAGCGCATCGAGCAACACGGCCGCGTTCTCCGGTGCGTCGTCGCCCTGCAGCACCGGCAGGTGCTTCCACGGTTCGAGGTCGGTGATCGCGATCGGCACGCCGTCGCGGTCGATCAGGGTGCGGCCCTTGGCGGTGCGCCACAGCGCCAGCGGATCGCGTTCGACGATCTCGACCTCGACCGTGGCTGGCAGCAGCCGCGTCACCTTCGCCGCCTTCACCCACGGCAGCGCCAGAAGCTTCGCGCGCGCCTCGTCGGGATCGAAGTCGAGGATCGGATCGCCCTGGCGCAACCCCAGCGCGGCGACGATCTCGTCCTGCTCCGAACGCTCGCGCCCGGTGACGTAGACCTCGCGCACGCGCAGGCCGGCATCGGCGATGGCAAGCTTCACCCCGTCTTCGATCGCACGCGCGGTGCGCGACAGGTGGCCGTCATAGACCAGCGCCAGCCCACCCGCGACGCCGGCGATCACCGCCCAGGCCACGGTGCTGGCTCGCAGCACGCGGCGCCAGCGGATCGGATCCGCGCGCCCACGCGTCGGCTTCTTCGCCTTGGTCCTGGCCTTGGCGTTCTTCTTGCCCTTGGCGTCGGCGGACTTGCGGATCAACGACCACATGTCGCGTCCTCCACCATCCAGCGCACCAGTTCGGGGAAGGAGATGCCCTGATACGCGGCGATCTCCGGCACGAGTGACAGCGGCGTCATGCCCGGTTGTGTGTTGACCTCCAGCATGTAGAGCTTGCCGGGCTCGCCGGCGGTGTCGTCGTAGCGCAGGTCCGAGCGGCTGACGCCGCGGCAGCCCAGCGTCTGGTGCGCCTTCAGCGCCATGTCGCACGCGCGCTCGTACATCGCCGGCTGCATCGGCGCGGGCATCAGGTGCTCCGCCTTGCCGTCGGTGTACTTCGCCTCGTAGTCGTAGAACTGGTTGAACGGCCGGATCTCGATGGCGCCGAGCACGCGATCGCCCATCACCGCGACCTGGATCTCGCGACCCGGGATGTAGCGCTCGACCAGCACCTCGTCACCGAACGGCCAGTCGTCGGCCAGCGGGTGCAAGTTGTCGCCGGCCAGGATGATGTGCACGCCGACCGAGCTGCCCTCGTTCAACGGCTTCACCACGTAGGGCGGGTCCATCACTTCTTGGCGCAGCACCTGCTCGCGGCGATAGACGCCGCCGTCGGCGCAGGCGATGCCGACGTCCATGAACAGCTCGCGCGCCATCGGCTTGTACATGCCGAGCGCCGAGGCGCGGACGCCGGAGTGCGTGTACGGAATGCCCTGTAACTCGAGCAAACCCTGGATGCAGCCGTCCTCGCCGAAGGGACCATGCAACGCGTTGAATGCCACGTCCGGCTTCAGCTCGTTCAGCACTGCGCCGATGTCACGGTCGACATCGATCTCCGTGACCTCATCGAAGCCGGCCTCGCGCAGCCCCTTGGCGCAGGCCTTACCCGTGACCAGCGAGACCTCGCGCTCGGCGGACCAGCCGCCCATCAGAACCGCCACATGCGTCATGACGCGGCCCTTCCGATGCGCTGGATTTCCCACTCCAGCTCGATGCCACTCGTCTGCTTGACCTTCTCGCGCACCCGCTCGCCCAGCGCCTCAAGGTCGGCGGCCGTGGCCTCGCCGGTGTTGATCAGGAAGTTGGTGTGCTGGTCGGAGACCTGTGCCCCGCCAAGCCGCAAGCCGCGACAGCCAGCGGCGTCGACCAGCGCCCATGCGCTGTGTCCTTCCGGGTTCTTGAACGTGCTGCCACCAGTGCGCGCCTTCACCGGCTGGCTCTCCGCACGAGCCTGGGAGATGTCGGCCATCGCCGCCTGCACCGTCGCCGGATCGCTCGGTCGACCGCGCAGCAACGCCGACGTGAAGATCCAATCCGCCGGCGCATCGCTGTGCCGGTATGACAGACCCAGCTCGGCTGCGCTCACGCGATTCACCACCCCGCGCCGGTCGATTGCCGTCGCCTCGATCAGCACGTCTTTGATCTCGCGGCCGTAGGCGCCGGCGTTCATGCGCACCCCGGCGCCGACGGTGCCAGGAATGCCGACCAGGAACTCCAGTCCGGCGATGCCCCATTCGGCGGCCTGGCGCGCCACCGCTACGTCGTTGGCGCCACCGCCGACGCGAACGCTTGCATCGTCGACACGCTCAATACCGGCGAACTCGCGGCCCAAGCGGATCACCACGCCGTCGACGCCGCCATCGCGTACCAGCAGGTTCGATGCCGCGCCGATCACCGTGACCGGCACATCGGCCGGCAGCTCGTGCATCAGGGTTGCGAGATCGGCCTCGTCGGCCGGGCGCACCAGCACCTCGGCCGGCCCGCCGACCCGGAACCAGGTCATCGGCGCCAGCCGCGCATCGGCCTCGACCCGCCCGCGCAAACGCGGGAGCCGCTCCAGCAGCGGATGCATGCGCTCGGCCGCCATCATCCGCCCGCCCCCGCCTGCTTGCCCGGCGTCAGCAGCGCGGCCAGTTCGCCCGGCAACGCGTTCGCCCAGGCAGACCACCATGTCGCCCGACTTGGCCATTTCCGCGACCATGCCGGCGAGTTGCTCGGGCGCCTCGAGCGGATGCACGTCGCGATGGCCGTGCGCGCGCAGACCCTCGACCAGACCGTCGCGGTCCATGCCCTCGATCGGTTGCTCGCCGGCCGCGTAGACATCGGCGACGATCACCGTGTCGGCGTGGTTCAGGCAGCTACAGAAATCCTCGAACAGGTCGGCCAGCCGCGAGTAGCGGTGCGGCTGCACCACCGCGAACAGCCGCCCTTCGCAGACCTGACGCGCCGCGGTCAGCACCGCCGCGATCTCCACCGGATGATGACCGTAGTCGTCGATTACCGTGATGCCCGCGACCTCGCCGGTGCGGGTGAAGCGCCGCTTCACGCCGGAGAAGCTGGCCAGCCCCTTGGCGATCACGTCGTCGGCGATGCCCATCTCGCGCGCCACGGCGATCGCGGCCAGGCTGTTCTGCACGTTGTGCCGGCCGAGCATCGGCAGGCGCAGGCCGTCGATCCGGCCCGGTCCGCTGGCGATGCGACCGGAGAAGATGACATCGAAGCTGGCACCGTCCGAGGCGAACGTCACGTCGGCGGCGCGCACGTCGGCCTGAGGATTGAACCCGTAGGTCAGCAGGCGCCTATCGCTCACCCGCCCGATCAGCGCCTGCACTTCCGGATGGTCCAGGCACAGCGCTGCGAAGCCATAGAACGGCAGGTTCTCCAGGAACGCCTGGAAGGCGGCGCGGACACCATCGAAATCGCCGTAAAAGTCGAGGTGCTCGGGGTCGATGTAGGGAAAGAGTGTA
>CAZVLI010000299.1:0-5565 GCA_964627965.1 uncultured Rhodospirillales bacterium | reverse complement strand
TCGAGGCCGGCATCACCTACGCGCTCGGGCCGGGCATCAAGATCGTCGGCGGCATCCAGTGGATCGAGTACGAGGACAATATCGGCGCGCCGGCGGCGGAGAACGAGGCGGTCATCGGTCTGCTCGGCACCAAGCTGAGCTTCTGATATCGCTGGCGGCGGCGGTAGTTGCCGCCGCCGCCGCTTCGCGGCATGGTGACCGGGCCTGATTCGGGAGCCGGTCAACATCACCATGCCGCGTGCACTGCTGAGCACCACGGCGCTGGCGTTGCTGTCGGCGCCGCTTTCGGCCGTCGCGGCCGACAAGATCTCCCTGTCGCTTGGCGGTTATTTCCGTGCATTCGTCGTCGCCGGCTCGATCGACGATGGCACCGGCGAGGCCGGCGACGGCTTTCGCAATCACGGCATCGCCCGCGAAAGCGAGGTCTATTTCGTCGGCGCCACCGCGCTCGACAACGGCCTGAAGGTCGGCGTGACGGTGCAGCTCGAAGCCGAGACCTCGGGCGACCAGATCGACGAGTCCTACATCTGGTTCGACGGCAGCTTCGGCCGGCTGGAGCTCGGCTCGCAGGATCCGCCGGGCGAACAGCGCCTGGTCGGTGCGCCAGGCGTGATCAGCGGCCACGGGGTGAACTCGCCGACCTTCTTCCACGTTCCAGGCGGCGCCAACGCGGTCGGTACCACGTCGACCTATGTCACGCTGACCTTCGACCGCGACAAGGTGATCTACTTCACGCCACGCTTCGCCGGCTTCCAATTTGGCGTTTCCTACACGCCCGATCGAACCGAGGAACTCGGCTTCGCGTTGCGCCCTGACACCACCCCGGCGCAGCAGTCCGAGGTGGTCGAAGTCGCCGGCCACTGGCAGGGCGCGGTCGGGCCCGCCGACGTCGAGGCCTTCGGCGCCTACAGCGAGGCCCGTGTCGAGGCACCGCCGGCTGGCGTGAAGGATCAGGTGATGTGGGGCCTGGGCGCGGAAGTCGCGTGGTCCGGCTTCGTTGTCGGGGCCAGCTACCGGTTCACCAATCTCGGAACCAACGGCCCGAACACCGACCGCGAGGACTGGAATGTCGGCATCGCCTATGGCTGGTCGGCGTGGCGCGTCGGCGTTGCCTGGGGCCACGGCGAGGTCGAGGCCGGGCTGGCCGGCGGCGAGGATACGCTGGACCAGGTCGAGGTCGCCTTGCGGTATCAGGCCGGGCCGGGCGTGGAGCTCTTCGCGGGCGGGCAGTATGTCGACTACGACGACAACCTGTCGGCGCCGGGCGCGGAGAACGAAGCCGTGATCGCCATTGCCGGCACCCGCCTGTCCTTCTAGGCGACGCGCGCCGCCTGCTGTAATGTCCGCCGCGATGGTGCACCTGCGAACACTTCTGGGCACGGCCAGCATCGGGGCGCTGCTCGCCGCCCCGGCGACCGCCGCCGATGGGCTGCAGCTCGAACTGGGCGGCTTCTACCGCCTGTTCGGCGTGGTGGGCGCGCAGGACACCGATCCGGGCGAGGCCGGCGCCGGCTTTCGCAATCACGGCATCGGGCGCGGTTCCGAGATCTTCTTCCTGGCCGACACGACGCTGCCGAACGGCATCTCGGTCGGCGTGAATATCCAGCTCGAAGGCGAGACCAACCCGGACCAGATCGACGAGAGCTACATCTTCTTCGAGGGCATGTTCGGCAAGCTCATCCTCGGTTCGGAAGATCCGGCGCCGGACGCGATGCTGTTCGGCGCGCCGATCCCGTTGCCGGGCCATGGCGTGAATTCGCCGCAGCAGTTCCACGTTGCCGCCGGGACCAACCTGGTCGGCACATCGCTCACCTTCGTCAACCAGAGCTTCGATTCCGATAAGATCACCTGGTTCACGCCACGCTGGCAGGGCTTCCAGCTCGGCGCCTCCTACACGCCGGACAACACCGAGGAACTGGGCTTCGCGCTGCGGCCGGACATCACGCCGATGCAGGTTTCCGAGGTGGTCGAGTTCGGCGGCAACTGGATCGGCCGGATCGATCGGTTCGACATCGGCGTGCACGCCGGCTACGGCCATGGCGAGCGCGAGGTCGGCGGCCCCGGCCTGGACGATCGCGAGCAGTGGGGCTTCGGCGGCCAGCTCGGCTGGCGCGGCTTGGTGGTCGGTGCCAGCTATAGTTACGACGACCTCGGCATGAGCGGGATGGAGCGGCGCGATTGGAACGCCGGCGCGTCCTACCGTTGGCGCGCCTGGACCTTTGCCGTCGCCTACGCGCACGGCGAGGTCGAGATGGCCGGCACCGACGACACGCTCGACCATTTCGAGGTCGGCCTGCGCTACTTGCTCGGCCCGGGCGTGGAACTGGCGGGCGGTATCCAGCGCGTGGAGTTTGACAGCGGGCTGGCGAGCGGCCGCAACCAGGCGTTGCTCGGCCTGATCGGCACGCAAATCAACTTCTGATCCATGGCTGGGATCATCTGGCTCGCGTCCTATCTGAAGTCCGGCAACACCTGGACGCGGGCATTCCTGCACAATCTGCTGCGCAATCCGCCGAAGCCGGTCAGCGTCAACGAGCTCGACCGCTTCTGTTTCGGCGACTCGGCGGCGATCTGGTACGAGAAGGTCGGCAAGCGCAAGCCGACGGAGATGAGCAACAAGGAGATCGCCGAGCTGCGCCCGAAGGTGCATCAGGCGTTCACCCGCTCCTCGCCGGATTCGGTTTTCGTGAAGACGCATTGCGCCATGGTCGAGGTGGAGGGCGTGCCGCTGATCACCATGGCGGCCAGCGCCGGCGCGATCTACGTGGTGCGCAATCCGCTCGACGTGGTGATCTCGCTGGCCGATCACTACGGGCTCGACCTGGACGGGGCCATCGACATGATGGCCAGCCCGAACGGCGCCAGCCCGACCGATGAGCGTAACGTCTACGAGGTCTACGGGCCGTGGCATCGGCACGTGGAGAGCTGGACCCGTGCCGGTCATCGCATGCTCCACGTCATGCGCTACGAGGACATGCTGGAGAAGCCCTTCGGCACCTTCGGCGCGCTGGCCAACTTTCTCGGCCTGAAGCCGCCGCGCCAGCGCCTGGACCGCGCGATCAAGTTTTCCTCCTTCAAGGTGCTGCAGCAGCAGGAGAAGCAGCAGGGCTTTCGAGAGCGCAGCATGCACTCGGAGAAGTTCTTCCGCGAGGGCCGCGCGGAGCAGTGGCGCGGCAAGCTGAGCGACGATCAGATCGGCCGCATCGTTGAGGCGCACCGCGAGCAAATGGAAAAGTTCGGCTACGTGCCGGAGGGGTTCTGATGCGGATCGAGGCCGCCGAGTATGCCCGCGTCGAGGTCGGCGGGTTGGGTCTGAACGTGGCGACGATGGGTCGCGGCGCGCCGCTGCTGCTGCTGCACGGCTATCCCCAGACGCACCTGATCTGGCGCAAGATCGCGCCGGCGCTGGCCGAGCGGTTCACGCTGGTGATGCCGGACCTGCCCGGCTATGGCGCCAGTGACGGGCCGGAACCGGACGGCGGCGAGACCGCCTACGCCAAGCGCGAGATCGCCGGGCGGCTGGTGGCGCTGATGCGCCAGCTCGGGCACGCGCGGTTTCACGTCTGCGGCCACGACCGGGGCGGGCGCGTCGCCTACCGCATGGCGCTGGACATGGCGGAGGCCATCGACCGTCTCGTGCTGCTCGATATCGTCCCGACCGGCGAACAGTTCGCACGGATGAACGCGGCGCGGGCGGTGCGCAGCTTCCACTGGCTGTTCCTGGCGCAGCCGGCGCCGCTGCCGGAGCAAGTCATCGCCGCCAATCCGGAGGCTTTCGTCGGCGGCCTGCTGGACCGCTGGACCGGCGATGCCGCGGCCATCGCCGATGCACGGCCGGCCTATATCGGCCAGTACGACAACCCGAAGGTGGTGGCGGCGTCTTGCGAGGACTACCGCGCCGGCTGGCACACCGACCGGGTGCGCGACGAGGAAGACCGTGCCGCGGGCCGGAAGATCGTCGCGAAGACCATGGTTCTCTGGGCGACACGCTACCTGGCCGATCCGGCACCGGTCTGGCGCGAGTGGTGCAAGGACGTGACGGTCGCCTCGCTCGACTGCGGTCACTTTCTCGCCGAGGAGAAGCCCGTCGAGGTCTCGGCGGCGATAGCGAACTTCCTGGCCTAGTGGCCTACCAGGTCGCGCCGGTGGGGCGTGGCACGGTGGCGATGAAGCGCATCAGGCGGTCGTGCATGGCTTCGCCGCCGAGGATCAGCGAAAAGTGCTTCGGTTCCGGCGCGTTGTAGGTGAAGCCGCCACCGGACGTCGTGGTCACCCGGCCGCCAGCCTCCAGCACCAGCAGTTCGGCCGCCGCGATATCCCAGTCCGACTTGCCGTTCAGCGAGACGCAGCCGTCGAACCGGCCGCATGCCACCAAGGCCATGCGGTAGGCGATGGAGTTGATCGACTTGAACTCCAGGCCTTTCGGCGGCTCGGCATAGCCGGCGCGCTGGAACATGCGCCAGCCGGACAGCAGCTTGGCGCCCTCGAACTCGGGCTGATGCGTGACCGACATCGCCTCGCCGTTGAGGCGCGCGCCACCGCCGGCGACGGCGTCGAACAGTTCGTCAGTTGCAGGGTTGTAGACGGCGGCGACCACCGGCCGGCCGTCCTCGACCAGCGCGATGCAGACGGTGAACTCGGGCAGGTCCTTGAGGTAGGCGCGGGTGCCGTCGATCGGATCGACCACCCACACGCGCCGCTTGTTCAGGCGGTCTGGATCGTCCTCGGTCTCTTCGGAAAGCCAGCCGTAGTCGGGTCGGGCCGAGGTCAGCGCCTCGCGCAGCAGCGTGTCGACGTCCTTGTCGGCCTGGCTGACCCAGTCGTCCGGGTTCTTCTCCCACTTCTTCACGCCGGTGCGCCAATGCTTCAACGCCAGCGCGCCGCCCTCGCGCACCGCGTCGATGGCGAGTTCATGGTCTCGAGCCAGATCGCTCACTGGCCAGCCACCGTCATGCCCTCGATGCGCAGGGTCGGGGCGTCGACGCCGTAACGCAGCTTCAGGTCGCTTGCCGGCGTGATCTGCTGGAACATGTCCTTCAGGTTGCCGGCGACCGTCATCTCCGAGACCGGGTTGGCGAGCTTGCCGTTCTCGATGCGGAAGCCGGCAGCGCCGCGGCTGTAGTCGCCGGTGACGCCGTTCACGCCCATGCCCATCATCTCGGTGACGTAAAAGCCCTCCTTGATGTCGGCCATCAGGTCCTCAGGCGACAGCTTGCCCGGTTGCAGCCAGACATTGGTCGAGCCGGGCGAGGGCGGACCGCCGGTGCCACGGCTGGCGTGCCCGGTCGTGGTAAGGCCGAGCTGGCGCGCCGAGGCGCTGTCGAGCAGCCAGGTGGTCAGGCGGCCGTCCTCGATCAGCACGGTGCGGGCGTTGGCGACGCCTTCGCCGTCGAACGGCTTGGAGCGCAGGCCGCGCTTGCGGTGCGGGTCGTCGACGATCTCGATGCCTTCCGCGAAGACCAGCTCGCCCATCCGGTCCTTCAGGAAGCTGGTGCCGCGCGCCACCGACGGGCCGGTGATCGCGCCGAGAAAGTGGCCGACGAGCGAGCGCGACACGCGTGGGTC
>CAZVLI010000298.1:0-5571 GCA_964627965.1 uncultured Rhodospirillales bacterium | reverse complement strand
CCGACCAGCTCGATCCGACCGGCCGGACCACCGCTGAAGGTGGTGCTCGTCACCCTCGCGCCCCGAGCCAGCGAGAACAGTTCGCTGGCGATGATGGTGATATCGCCGGCTGCGGCCGAGTCGGCATTCAGCGCGTCGGTGGAGATGCCGGTCAGGCGCCCGACACCGTCGCCGGCGATATCGATATCTCCAGCCGTCACCCGAACCGCGCCGCCGCGCCCCCGACCCAGCGTTTGACTGCTGATGCGGGCGAAACGTCTCATGGACAGCGTGCCTGCGCGGACATTCAAGGCGCCGGCGTTTCCGGTTGAACCGGGCTGCGCGGCCGTCCGGAAGCCGGCAAAGCCTCCGGCGCCGAGGCCATCGATTGCGATCGTGTCGGCCGTGACATCGACGGATCCGGCATCGCCGGCGGTAAAGGTCGAGCTGCTGATCTCGGCATTACCGGCGATGGTGATCTCCCGCACCGTCACCGAGACGGAGCCAGCCTGACTTGCTGAGCTGATATCGTTGGCGTTCGTGCCAATGCTCGCCAGCGTGGCGGCACCATCCCCGGCCATGAAGATCGAGCCGCCGGTGACCGATACGTCGCCAGCATCGCCGCCGGCGAAACTCGAGCTGCTGATCTCCGCGTTGCCCAAGAGGGAGAGGGCGCCAACGGAAAGGTCGAGACTGCCGGCGCGCCCGCTCCCCGCGGACAGTGTCTGCACGCCGGTGAAGACGTCGTCCGGACCGCCCGCGATGCTCAATCGTCCGGCAACGATCCGAACGCTGCCGGCGGGGCCATCGCCAAATGTCGAACTGGCAATGCGTCCGTCATTGGCAACGTCGATAATGTCAGCCTGAACCTGAACGGCCCCACCTTGCACAATGCCGCTTGTCAGGCTCTCGATACGACCGCCATCGACCCGGATCGCCCCGGTCGCTTGCACGACGATCGTCGGTTGCGGGCCGGTGTTGACCACGTTGCTGGCTATCGTCGCGCCATTGGTGATGTCGACATCTGTCGCATCAACCGAGATGTCGCCGCCGCCACCGTTGGAGAAGATCCCGCCGCCGGCACCGTCGATGGAGAGTTGACCAAGGTCGAGGCTTACGCCGCCGGCCGGGCCAGTGCCGTCGTGACTTACGTCGATGGCACCGCCGGAGATCGTCAGTGACCGAGCCACGATCTCTACGTCGCCAGCTTCCGATCCCAAGAACGTGGTCGCGCGCACCTTAGCGCCATCGGCAATCAGCCCCGTTGTCGTCGTGATGGTGATCGTGCCGGCAGAGCCGCCGCCAAGCGCGGGCGCGGACGCGTCGATGCCGGCAAGACTTCCGAATAGCATGAGGTCGCGAACCTCCACGGCGATGTCGCCGCCGCGCCCACCGCCCATCGCCTGTGCGGCGATCAGGGTCTGGCCGCCGACACCGCCTCGCACCGCCAGGGTGTCGCCCGTAACCGACACACGTCCGCCGTCGCCACTTCCGAAGCTGCTGGCATCGAGCAAGGCGGCGTTGTTGAGGGAAATCGTGGGACTGCCGACTGTCAGCGAACCTGCGTTCCCGGTGCTGCCTGGCAAGGCGAAGCTGCCGATACCTGGCGACAATCCAGAGTCGCGTCCGTCGGCGACGAGGCTCGTGGCCGCGGCGACGTCGACCGGGCCACTGTCGCCGGGGCCCAGCGTGCGGCTGGTGATGTCGGCACCGTCGAACAAGCTCAGCGCGTTGGCCGCGACGACGATGGCACCGGCGTTGTCGGTTCCGGAGGCGATGGTTCGGATCGTGCTGTCGTCGTCCATGACGATGTCGCCGGCCCGCACGGCAATCGTCGCGGCGCCTCCACCGTTCCCGGCTATGGCGCGAACCTGGGCCGTGTCGGTCACTCGCAGGTCGGAGGTTGCGATATCGATGCTGCCGGCGCCGGTCGCTTCGACCACGGCGCCACCTATGATCGCAATGTCGCCAGCGGTCGGCGTCGCCAGAGCAAGGTTGGCCTGGTCGACGGCCAGCCGGCCTGCGACAACGATGCTCCTGGCACCGAGCGAGAGATCTTTGGCACTCCCGCTCCGCAAGACGCCGCCCGCGGCTACCGACAAGGCGGCCGTGGCCCGGTCCAGAAAGCCAAAGGCAACGGGTTCGGCGGCCGTGAAGGTACTGGCGCCGTCCAGACTGGCCGCGAAGCGAGCGCCGTCCGCGAATGCAATGGCCGGTTCCGTGCTGGCGTAGAAGGCGCCGCCGATGTCGATCCGGGCGCCAGCGCCAAAGGCGATGCCCGAGGGGTTGATCAGGTAGAGATCGGCGGACGGGATAGAGGAACTTATGCGCCCGTCGATCAGCGACGGCGCTCCACCGGTCACTCGAGCGAAGACGCGGGCGATGTCGCTTGCCCCGTCGAACCGTGCGATCTCCCCGGCTCCGACGGAGAAGCTGCTGAAGCTATGGAACAGGTTGCCCCCTTGGCGAGTGCCAAGGGAGTCCGGGATATGAAAGATGGGACCGGATATCGACTGCGCCGGACCCAACGAGTTGTCCGTCACCACTTGAGCATGCAAAGCGGTCGACGGCATTACTATGCAGATCGCCGTAAGTACCGCACGGCCCCATGGGTGAGTTTCCACTCCGGCCCGGCACTTCGATCTTCTAAATGACATGACCGAGAGTTTCGAATTCACACCAATGTAAAGAATCGCGTCTGGAGCGATCGTTTACAGCCAGTCGAACATGGCGCGCACGCTCGGTTGCGCCCCTGCATACTGGTCCAGAAACCGCAACCTCTAACATAAGCCGATCCAGTCCCACCTCGACGAGGTAATGCCAATGTGGTGCTAGCCTCAATTTCACCATCGCATCCCCAACCATGTGACCTCGCCATCGAACGCCGGACCTTTGCATATGTCAAAGACCATCATGGGTCGGACGGTAAGGCCAAATTACGTAGCTATTTTCAATGACTTGCCCTCCGACCCAAATGACGTAGACCAATTTGGCGATTGACGCACTTTCTGGACCGTCCGTACCGTTTCGGGAAAGAGCTTTGTTGAACGAGAGGCTCTGATGGCAACTATCACGCTCTTCACCGGGATCGACACGACAGCCCCGGACTTTCTGGACCTGTCATTCGATGACATACCTATCGCCAATGGCAGCCAAGTCGTCCTGGATTTTGGAGACGGCACCCAGGGTGTCTTCTTTGGGACCTTTTCATTCGGCAATGATGGTCTCATCAGTGGCGGAACCGTCACGCGATACGATGAAAGAACGACGTCCGGCGACTTGTTAGGGCGCGTCGAAGGGATCAGCCTTCCTGCGGTAACGGCGCAAGACTTCGTCTTCAGCAACAACAGCGCCGCCTTGGCCAACGTCGCCTTGGGCGGCAGCGATCTTGTCAATGGCAGCATCCAGAGCGATGTCCTGGCCGCCCTCGCCGGCAACGACACCATCAACGCTAATGGCGGCAACGACCGGGCTTACGGTCAGGCCGGCAACGACGTGATCAACGGGGGCACGGGCGACGACAGCCTGTTCGGCAATCTCGGGAATGACACGGTTGTCGGCGGTGCCGGCAACGACTCGCTCAAGGCTCAGACGGATGACGACCTGATCCAGGGCGACGCCGGCAACGACGTCGCGTTCGGGGGCGGCAACAACGACGTCATCAATGGCGGCGCCGACAGCGACACGCTGAACGGCAACTCGGGCTTCGATACGATCAGCGGCGATGCGGGCAACGACACGGTCCGCGGTCAGGGCGGCCGCGACAACCTGTCCGGCGGCGACGGCAATGATCTGCTGCTGGGAATGCAGGGCTTCGACACGTTGAACGGCGGCAGCGGCAACGACACCCTGATCGGTGCCCAGGCCAACGACACGATGACTGGTGGAACCGGCATCGACGTCTTCGTCTTCGCCATAGGGCACGGCATCAACGTGGTGACGGACTTCGCCGACAACGCCGACAAGATCTCGATGCCGGGCGTGGGCGGCTTCGGTGCCTTGAACATCGTCAACACCGCGAACGGCGCACTGATCACGCTGGCATCCGGGACGGACGATCTGGCGGTGACGCTGAACAACGTCAATGCCAACCAGCTGACCGCATCGGACTTCTTCTTCAGCTAGCGAAGTCCGGGACGGCCGCTTCATCGGGCCGGGGCAAGGGTGACGTCGCATGGACCTGCAACCGATCACGCTGATCTCGCGCACGATGGGAGGGACGCCGGCCGGCGTTGTCAGGTTCGCGGCGCCGGGTATCTCCGGTGACGGTTCGGTCGTCGCGTTCCGATCGAACGCGCCGGACATTGTCGCGAACGACACGAACGGCGCGTTCGATGTCTTCGTCAACGATCTGACTGCCGGTGCGATCACGCGAGTGAGCATCGGCTCGGACGGCACGCAGACCGAAGAGACCAGGGGCACGGCGTTTGGCGACCTCGATCTGTCGAGCGACGGACAGATCGTGGCGTTCGACGCCAAGGCAAACGACCTGGACCCGCGCGCCTTCGCCAATCACGTCAACGTCTTTGTCCACGACCGCGAGAGCGGCGAGACCAGCCTTGTCAGCGTCAATGACAGCACGAACCTTCAGCCCGCCCAGCCGGACGTGGAAAGTATCGACCCGGCCATCTCCGGCAATGGGCTTCTGGTCGTCTACGAGAGCGACGCGCCGCTCCTCGGGCAACCGCAGGAGGGTGTGCTCGACATCGACGACGATGTCTGGCTCCGGGATCGGGACGCTGGAGAAGGCCGGCGCCTCAGTGTGTCGACGGACGGCGCCGACGAGAACGGCACCAGCGGCGACGCGGACATCTCCGCGGCCGGCAATGTCGTCGCATTTGGCGGCATCGCCAGCAATCTGACCGACACGCCTCTACCCATCGGCGGGCAGCAGATCTACATCGTCGACGTGGCCGATGGCAGCATCGAGCTCGCCAGCCGGGGACTCGACGGCGGCTATGGTGACGACGACAGTTTCAACGTCAGCGTCTCAGGCACAGGCAGACACGTCGTCTTCCAGAGTCGGGCGACGAACCTCGTCACCGACGATACCAACGGTGTCTCCGACATCTTCGTGCTCGACCGCGCAACAGGCGTCATCGAACGCGTCAACCTGCGCGCCGACGGTTCGGAGAGCTCGGTCGGCGGTGGCGGTGGCGGCACCAGTCCCTCGATCTCCGGGACCGGTCGCTACGTGACCTTCCTGTCCGACAAGTCCGACCTCGTGAGCGGCGACACCAACGGCGACACCGACGTGTTCGTCGTCGACCGGCGTAGCGGCGAAGTGGCGCGTGTGAACGTTTCGGCCAGCGGTGAGCAAGCGGACACCAGCGGCTCCGTCGCGTCGACGACTTTCGGGACGCACTTCGTGCCCGTGATCTCCGACGATGGCCGCTATATCGCCTTCGTCAGCGCGGCCACGAACCTGATCGACGGTCAGACCCTGGATGGCACGTTCGAGGTCTATCGCGCGCCGAACCCGCTGTACGAGGACACGTCGGCGGCCGCATCGCTCACCGGCACCGCGGCGGGCGAAGCCCTCGATGGCGAGGCGGGCGACGATGCGCTCAACGGTCTCGCTGGCGACGACTT
>CAZVLI010000297.1:0-5574 GCA_964627965.1 uncultured Rhodospirillales bacterium | reverse complement strand
TGCGGTGGGCCAAGTAGCGATCGAGCTGGGCGCTCGCAAGGCCGGCAACGACGATCAGCGCGGCGACCGCCGCGACCGACACAGCAAGCAGGTCGGGCGCCCGCAGCCCCGTCGCGCTGGGCGCATCCGGATGGGGCGACAAGGTCATGGCCGTCATCGCCGTGAAGTGCAGCCCGACGATGGCGAGCATCATCAGCAGCGGCGCAATCGCCCGGATCCAGAAGGTCCTGCGCCTGGTGCCGACCCAGAAGGAGGCGGCCGCGAAACACACCGCGGCGGCGACCGAGGCGGCGACGTAGCGCACGTCCCAGATCAGAGCCGCCGGCGCCTCGATGGCGGCAATCCCGACATAGTGCATTGCCGCGATCGACAGTCCGACGACGGCGCCGCCGATCAGCGGCATGTTGCCGATCAGCGCGACGAAGAAGCCGACCCCGGACACGGCGACCGCGACCACCACCGACAGCAGCGTCAGGCCGGCGTCGTAGCTCAGCCGGACGCCACCGTCATAGGCCAGCATGGCGACGAAATGGGTTGCCCAGGTTCCGAGCCCGGTGACGCCCGCGGCGGCGATGAGCCAATAGGCACGCAGCCGCGCGGTACTGGCCGGCAGCACGCGCAATGCCAGGCCAAAGGCCGTGTAGACCCCAAGAACGCAGATCGCCGCGGCGAGCAGGACCAAGCGCAGGTCATGCTCGGTCGTGACGCACTGATAGAGACCCCACATCCGGCGACACTAGGGCCGCCAGCGTGAAGCATCAGTTAATCGGAAAGTTGCTTGGCGCCGTCGTCCCGTGCGTCACCAGCTGTTGCGCAACTCGCGAAGCTTCAGGAACACGGTCTTCTCGTCCGGGTCGTCCGGCAGGTCAGGAAACTTCTCGCGGAGCTGCGCGATCACCGTCGGGCTCGAAAGCCGGAAGAAGGTGTTCACTTCCCGCTCCTGCGCCAGTGTGGTGACGTAGGCGTTGTCGGTGTCCTGGCCGCCGATCTGGTCGAGCAGCTTCTTGGCGGCGGCGTTGTCCGGCTCGCGGTCGAGCGTGAACTGCAGGTTGTTTTCGATGTAGTCGTGGCCCGGATAGATCAGCGTGTTCTCGGGCAGCGCGTTCAGCTGCCGCGCGAAGGTGTCGTAAAGCTCGGCCGGGTGACCGCCATTGTGGCAGTTGCCGGCGCCAGCGTTGAACAGCGTGTCGCCGCAGATCAGCGCCGGCTGGTCGGTGTGGGTGCGCAGGCAGATGTGGCACATGGTGTGGCCGGGCGTATCCAGCGCCTCGATCTCCACCGTCTTGCCGACCTTCACCACATCGCCGGCGCCGAGGCCGACGTCAACGCCCGGGATGCTGTCCTTGGCGTTCTTGTGCGCCAGAAGTTTGGCGCCAGTCGCCTCGATGACCGCCTGGTTGCCGCCGATGTGGTCGTGATGCTCGTGCGTGTTCAGCACCTGGGTGATGTCCCAGCCCTTGTCCTTGGCCGCCGCCAGGCACTTGGCGTGGTCGAGTGGATCGATGGCCAGCGCCTCGCCGTTCTCCGGGCAAACGATCAGGTAGTTGAAGTTGCGGAACCGGTTCCCGGTCCAGATCTGCTCGACGATCATGCCGGCCTCCTCTGTTCAATGGTGCTTTCGCCGAAGCGCGGTCAAGCGCGACGCTCGCTCGAAGTCGTCACCCCGGGCGAAGCGCGCCAGCGCGCAGACCCGGGGTCCATGTCCAGGCAGGACTCTGGCCTTAACATGGACCCCGGCTCAAGGCCGGGGTGACGGAATCGGCTTAATAGCCCAGCGCCATGCCGTCTTTTCGCGGATCGGAGCCGCCGATCAGGGTGCCGTTGTCCCAGTCGATCTGGATGATCTGGCCGCCGCCCCAGGGCATCTCCGGCCGGCCGACGGGGTGGCCCATCGCGCCGAGCGCGTTCATCGTCGCCTCCGGCACGCCGCGTTCGCAGTCGAGCCGGCCGGCGGTGTGGAACACGCGCGGACTGTCCAGCGCCTCCTGCGGGTCCATGCCGTAGTCGATCATGTTGGTCAGCACGTGGCTGTGGCCGACTGGCTGGTAGGCGCCGCCCATCACGCCGTAGCTATACTCGACCTTCGGCCCGGTCATGCACAGGCCGGGGATGATGGTGTGCATCGGGCGCTTGCGCGGGCGCACGTCGTTCGGGTGGCCCGGCTTCACGCGGAATCCGGCGCCGCGGTTCTGCAGCACCACGCCGGTCTTCGGCGAGGTCAGCTTGGAGCCGAACGGCATGTATAGCGAGTTGATGAACGAGCAGGTGTTGCGGTCCTTGTCGACCACGGTGAGGTAGATGGTGTCGCGGTAGGTCGGGCCGGTCATCTCGGCCACGTCGCCCATGGCCTTGTCCAGCGTGATACGCGCGCGCAGCTCGTCGGCGAAGGCGGCCGACAGCAGCTTGTCGATCGGCACGTCGGCCTGGCGCGGATCGCCGACATATTCGTCGCGCGCGGCGTAGGCCAGACGGCTCGCCTCGGTCTCCAGGTGCACGCTCATCGGGTCGAATGACTTCAAGTCGAAGCCGCCGAGGATGTTGAGCATGATCAGCGCGGTGATGCCCTGCCCGTTCGGCGGGATCTGGTAGATCGTGCGGTCCTGGTAGTCGGTGGCGATGGGCGTCACCCACTCCGCCCGCTGCTCGGCGAAGTCGTCCAGCGAGTGCCGGCCACCGAGCGAGTTTAGGTAGCTCACCATGTCCTCGGCGACTTCGCCGAGGTAGAAGCCGTCGCGGCCCTTGTCGGCCACCGTGCGCAGGGTCTTACCCAGGACCGGCAGCGACCAGCGCTCGCCCGCCTTCGGCGCCGCCTCGCCGGCCTTCAGGAAATACTTCGCGCTGTTGGCGTCCCTGGCCATGTTCGCGGCCTGGCGCGCCCAGTCGACCGCGATGCGCGGCGTCACCGCCCATCCGTCCTCGGCATAGCCGATCGCCGGCCGCAGCAGCTCGTCCAGGCCCTTGGTGCCATATTCGGCCAGCAGTGTCGCCCAGGCGTCGATAGCGCCCGGCACGGTCACCGAGTGCGGCGAATCCAGCCCGACCCGGTCCTCGCCCTGCTCCAGCAGCCATTCCGAGGTCAGCGCTTGCGGCGCCCAGCCGGAGCCGTTCAGGCCGACCGGCTCGCCCTCGCCGCCGGGCACGTAGATGGCGAAGCAGTCGCCGCCGATGCCCGTCGACATCGGCTCGACCACGCACTGCACCGCGCAGGCCGCCACCGCAGCGTCGACCGCGTTACCGCCGGCGCGCATCACCTCAATGGCGGTCAGGGTCGACAGCGGGTGCGACGTCGCCGCCATGCCGTTGATGCCGTGCGCCGTGGAACGGCCAGGAAACTGAAGATCGCGCATTCGCCGCGGGCTCCCGAAGTGTGGAAATGTTGCCGCATTATGCCGCCGACGGAGCCTCTCCGTCACGCAATCCTGACGCGAGCGCCACATCGGCGCTCGACGGCCACCTCCCATATCATCACAAGCTCTCCGACGGGAAGTGAAGCCGACCGGCGCGACGACTACACATTCAACTGCGATATGTCCAACTAGCGGCGCAAGCACGTCGAACATGACAATCGACGGGGCGATCTATTGATCGAAGCAAGCTCTTCAGTTCTACGGATCGCCCGCCCGCAACAGTTAGACATCATCAACAACGGCCTATCGCCGCACAAGAATCTCCGGGTTCAGTCGAGAATTGACATACGGAGTAGTCGCGTATGCCATCGGGTTATCTGCGCCCGTTTCGCCACCGGACAACTCTCATGCCCGGCCCCAGTCAACAGCACATCTAGATCTGCTACGCCACTTGTTTGCAAATTTTCTATTTTTCTTCAATAACTTAACTACACGCGTGCACTCATGGGGTGTATGATCGCACGGGAACGGCACGCGCATACATAGATGCACAGATACAAACAATACTCAATAATGCCACCTATTCTGCCGCACAATAACGCCTCCACTGAGCATCATATTACTCACAAATATTCCTTGATAATATCTCCATAATCCAGTGAGATATCCGTCGGCGAAATGCAGCTTCACAATGCATGCCGAGTGGGGAAAGATCTGATGGTAGAAAGAATAACTACCTATGCAGCACGCTTAGGGGAAGCGCCACCTCGTCCGCTAGGGGATGGTTGGCGCGTGGCCGAAGTCGCGTCAGACCAGATGCACGAAGATGTCGCAGGCGTGGTGTGGGAACGCGGCGCCGCGTCGTCTTGCGTAGGCTCGATCGTGGCCATGCCGGCGATGGCCTGCATCGGCGGCCTCATGGCGGCGTTCGTGACAACGATGGTCCTGGTCGTCGCCTAGCACCCCGCCAGCGAGCGGCCTGCCTGGGCCCTGGCGGTTCGCCCAATGTCACCTAGGCGTTTGGGTCGAGGCCGCGTCCGCACAGTTCCGGGGGCAAAGCCTGGGCACGTGTGCTGACCGTCCGGCGACGCTCATCCACCAGTCCAAACGAAACCCGCATCGCCGCTAGCGCAGGCGGACGACGATGTACTTCATGAAGGCGTTGTCGACGGTCTGCTGCGCGGCGGCGCGCCAGACCTTGATCGCTTCCTCGTAGGTCCCGAAGACGCCCTGCATGTCCAGCTTCTTCAGGTCGACGAAATGCACGCCGCGAGGATCATCGACCTCGCCGCCGAGCACGAGGAACAGCTGCTGCTGCTCCTGATCGAATTCGCGTTCTTCCACACTCATGCTTCGGTACTCATCTTTGGCGGCCTATTACCATAGCCCGCGCGGCTAGCACTACCCGAAACCCGCCAGAAAACGCTAAGAAGTATCATGAGCGTCGCCGTTCCCCTGCCCAACCCGCGCCTGCGCGGCATCGTCGCCATGATCGGCGCGATGGGCGCGCTGTCGGCGCTGGACGCCGTGGCGAAGTGGCTGACCGCCGGCTATCCCGTCACCGAGGTGGTGTTCTTCCGCTCGGTCTTCACCATGCTGCCGGTCGGCGTGATGCTGCTGCGCGAGGGCGGCTTCGGCTCGCTGCGGACACAACGGCTGGGCGCGCACCTGATGCGCGCCGCCATCGGCGTGGTGACGGCGGCCTGCTTCTTCCTCGCGGTCTGGCTGATGCCGCTGGCGGACGCGACCGCCATCGTGTTCACCGGCACGCTTTTCGTCACCGCGCTGTCGGCGCCGCTGCTGGGGGAACGGGTGGGGCCGCGGCGCTGGGCGGCGGTGCTGGTCGGCTTCATGGGCGCGATGGTGATCGTTCGGCCCGGCATGGGCGTGTTCGGCACCGGGGCATGGTTCGCGCTCGGCGCCGCCTTCTGCTACGCCCTCATCGCGATCAGCACGCGATGGCTCGGCCGCACCGAGAACAGCACCACGATGGCGTTCTACTACGCCCTGTTCGGCGGGCTCATCAGCCTGATCGGCTTACCCTTCGGCTGGACCATGCCGACGTGGGAAGACCTGGGGCTGTTCGTGCTGCTCGGCCTGTTCGGCGGCATCGGGTCGCTGCTGCTGGGCGAGGCCTTCCGGCACGCGCCAGTCGCGGTCGTGGCGCCGTTCGAGTACACAGCGCTGATCTTCGCGACGTTGTACGGGTACGTGTTCTGGCAGGAGC
>CAZVLI010000296.1:0-5575 GCA_964627965.1 uncultured Rhodospirillales bacterium | reverse complement strand
TGGTGATGCTTTGTCCCTGGTGCCGTATTCTGAGCCTCGACGATCAGATCGAGCTGGTGCGCCGGGTCAAGGACGTCGCGCAGGGCTGACCAAACCAAGAAACAGACAAGGGAGAGGCGCCGATGGAATGGCGTGACAAGGTGACCATCGTGACCGGCGGCGCATCCGGCATCGGCGCGGCCTGCTGCCGCAACTTCGCCGCGCGCGGCGCCAAGGTCGTGGTCGCCGACCTGAACGGCGACGGCGCCAAGGCGGTGGCGGACGAGATCGGTGGCATCGGCGTCGGCTGCAACGTCGGCACCGAGGCTGGCGTCAACGCGATGATCGAGGCGGCGGAGAACGCCTATGGCCCGGTCGACATCATGTTCTCCAACGCCGGCATCAACTCCGGCGGCGAGATCCTGGACACCGACCTGAAGGTCTGGGACGACCACTGGCATGTGAACGTGATGTCGCAGGTCTACGCGGCGCGCGCGGTGCTGCCCGGCATGATCGAGCGCGGCGGCGGCTACCTGATCCACACCGCGTCGATGGCCGGCATCCTGATGTCGAACGGCAATGTGCCCTACACCGTCTCGAAGCACGCCGTCGTCGGCCTGGCGGAGTATCTGTCCGTTACCCATCACCACCAGGGCATCCGGGTCTCGCTGCTGGCGCCGCTGGGCGTGCGCACGCCGATGCTGGGCGATACCGACGACGCCTTCGCGCGCAACGCCGCCGGCCCGATCCGCGAGCCGGAGGAGGTCGCAGAGATGGTCGCCAAGGCGGTCGAGGACGAGCGCTTCCTGATCCTGACCGACGAGCTCGCCCAGACTTGGATGGAAGGCAAGACCAACGACCTGGAACGCTGGCTCAAGGGCATGCGTCGACTGCGCGACCGCATCGAGGCCGAAGGCGGGCGCAACCGCTAAGCACGAACAAGCAAGAAGACGGGAGAACACATCATGGCCACCGCACAAGGCCCCATCGTCCTGACCGGCGCCGCGTCGGGCGTCGGCGACGCCACCGCGCGACGGCTGATCGAGCGCGGGCACGAGGTCATCTCGGTCGACATCAAGCAGCCGACGGCCGCCGTCGCCGCACACCACGCGTGCGACCTGTCCGACCCGGCCAGCATCGACGCGACGGTCGCCAAGCTCGACGGCCGCTACGCCGCGCTGCTGAACGTCGCCGGCGTGCCGAACACGGTCGGCGACGAGAAGACCGTGGCGGTGAACATCCTCGGCCTGCGCCAGGTCACCGCCGGCCTGTGGGACCGGATCGCCGACGGCGGCGCGGTCGTCAACGTCGCCAGCATCGCCGGCAACCAGTGGCGCAAGCGCCGCGACATGATCGTGGAACTGCTCGCGACCGACAGCTACGCCGCCGGCCTGGACTGGTGGCGCGCGCATGCGGACGGCATTGGCACCGACAGCTATACCTTCTCCAAGGAAGCGGTCGTCTACTACACGATGCAGCTCGCCGTGCAGGGCCTGTCGCGCGGCATCCGTGTGAACGACGTCGGCCCCGGCCCGATCGAGACGCCGATCCTGCCCGACTTCACCGAGGCCGTCGGCAAGGACATGATGCAGACGATGATCGACATGGTCGGCCGCGCCGCCCAACCGGCGGACATTGCCGAGGTCATCGTGACGTTGGCGGAGGGCCAGATGGGCTGGGTCAATGGCCAGCACATCATCGTCGACGGCGGCATGATGGCCGGCTTCTCCACCGGCGCGCGGCGCTAGACGGCGTCACCGTCTGCCGCGATCTTGGGCATCAGCGTCGTGGATCGCCGCCGTCGAGTGCGGGAAACCGGGCGTGCCGGCTGGCATGGCTGATGCAGCGTCGCACCGACACGGGCAAGCAACGGGGAACGAGCAGACATGGCTGAACTGAACGGCAAGACGGCGCTGGTCACCGGCGCGCAGCAGGGCATCGGCGCGGCGATCGCCATCGCACTGGCGAAAGCCGGCGCCGACATCGCCGTCAACTACCAGGACGAGGCCAAGGCCAAACAGGTCGTGGCGGAGATCGAGGCCACCGGACGCAAGGCCGTGCTGGTGCCGGGCGACGTCGGCGACGTGGCCGCGACGGCGGCGATGGTCGAAGCGACCGTGGCGGCGTTCGGCGGCATCGACATCCTGGTGAACAACGCCGGCGTATTCCCGCGCCACACCATGCTGGAAGCGACCGAGGCCGACTGGGACTTCATCCACGGCGTCAATCTGAAGGGGACGTTCTTCTGCAGCCAGGCGGCGGCGCGGGCGATGATCGCGCGCGGCCAGGGCGGCACGATCATCTCCATCGCCTCGATCGCGTCGATGGGCGACACGCCGCGCGGCGTGCCTTACGCGGCCAGCAAGGGCGGCGTCATCTCGCTGACCCGCGCGATGGCACTGGAACTGATCGAGCACGGCATCCGGGTCAACGCCATCGCACCAGGTCTGGTCGACACCGCGCAACCGCGCGACGGCCATAGCGAGGAGGAGCTCGCCGAGATGGGCGCGGCGATGCCCATCGGCCGCATCGGCCAGCCGGCCGACATCGCCAACGTCGCCGTGTTCCTGGCATCGCCGAAGTCGGAATTCATGGTCGGCCAGATCGTCCACGCCAACGGCGGCGCCTACCTGCCGTCGTGAGTCGGCGCGTTATCGGCCGAGTTTGCGGCGGGCGCTTCGTCGGAGATGGCCGGGTCAAGCCCGGCTATGACGATAGAAAGAATGTCGTCATGCCCGGGCTCGACCTGGGCATCTCGGCACCGCTCACGTCGATATCCAGACGGCCTGATTAAGTCCTACCCGTCCAGTTCGGGATAACGGCGGAACACGCCGTCCTCGTTGAACGGCAGGCGGCGCGGGCTGTCGAGGTAGGCCTTCACCGCCGCCAGGCGCTTCACCCGGCGGTGCAGCGCCGCCAGCTTCGGTGCCGCGCGCAGCGCCCGCCGCGTCGCCTTCGGCAGCGCGTACTTCAGGCCCTCCACGACCTGGAAGGCCGACAGGTCGGCGTAGGTCAGCGCGCCGCCGACCAGATGCTTGTCGCCGGCCGGGTTGCTGGCCAGCGTCCGCTCCAGCCAGTCGAAGTATTTCGGGATACGGCCGTCGCGGAAGTCCTCCGCGCGGCGCTTCGCCTCGTCGAGCTGATCCTCGTAGTACAGCGCCGAGGCGATCGGGTGATGCAGGTCGTGCGCCTCGTCGACGAAATCGGCGATGGTCAGCGCCACCTGGTGCACAGCCAGCCTGCCGCCATCGTCGTCCGGCACCAGGCCGCAGCGCGGGCCGATGTACTGCAGGATCGCGACGGTCTGTGCCACCACCACGTCGCCGTCGCGCAAGAACGGCGGCGCGAATGGCGGCGGCACGGCCTCGGCCATCGCATCGAACATCGCGCCGACCCCGCCGCGCCCGCGCGCGACGTCGACGTAGTCGAGCCCGCCGGCTTCGAGCGCCAGGCGAACGAACTCGCCACGCCCCTGGATGCCGGGCCAGTAGTAGAACTGCAGTGTCATCGCGCACCTCCCGCCGAGTGTCCGAATCGAAACGGGCGCCCTGCCCTATGGCAAGACGCCCGTCGTCGCATTCGCATGCGAACGCAGCACCGGGCCCGTCGGCCCGGAATGCGGCTCACGCCAGCTTGATGTTCTCCGCCGACATCTTGCCGTTGCGGCCACGCTGCAGTTCGAATTCAACCGCCTGACCCTCGTTCAACCCCGGCAGGCCGGCGCGCTCGACAGCCGAGATGTGCACGAAGGCATCGGCCGATCCGTCATCCGGCCGGATGAAGCCGTAGCCCTTCGTGGCGTTGAACCACTTAACGGTTCCCTTGATCATAACTTGGTAGCTCCAGGTTGCATGGCAGCCGCCCGTGCCTGGGCACGAACGGGTCTTGGCTCACCGGTCTCCGAGGGGTTGGCGGTCTTCCGGCTGTGAGAAGTCTCTTGCAGCGCAGGTTGCAGCACAATTCGCCGGATCGTGGACGAGCGGACTTCCATAATATGGCGCCCGCGCCGTCGGAGAGCAACATGACGGCGACGTTTTCCTAACGATGTCACCCTGCCCAGGTTGGCTATGCATTTTCATGTTGATCTCATCGCGGATTCGATTCCATACTGGTGGCGATCAAGAACGCGAACAGCGTCGAGACAGGGGAAAGCACGAAGTCAACTAGGGAAAGCACTTGAGTCGCGGCCATAGAGGGTTCTGAAGAGCTCCGGCCAACCTGCTCATATCTTGATCAATTTGGTGGGTAAGACCCACGGTTCCGCGTAGCCTGCGCCGGGCATGGGATCGAACCGGACTTACCTCGCAATATAGCCGCCCACGGCTCGTCACCGTGGGCGGCTTCTTGCGTTTAGGGACTTCCGCTTCACGTCATTCGCCCCGGCGGCGACGTCGCGTCGCATCCGCGCATCGCACTTCACTCGCTAGACTCTGAAAATGAAACAACGGCGCAGGGCATGCGCACGCATGCAATGCGAATTGAATGTGCAAGTCACTTGCATTCGCACGTAAGGGGCATAAGATGCGGCTGAGAACCAGTCGCATCCAGGAATAGGGAAGCAAGCGTCATGCGTAATGTATCTCGTGTCGTGACGGCGGCACTGATGTCGGCGGCGGCCTTGGCCGTTGCCGCGCCGGTGCCGGCAGCCGCCGAGGAGGTCAACGTCTACTCCTATCGGCAGGAATTCCTGATCCGGCCGTTCCTCGACAAGTTCACCGCCGAGACCGGCATCAAGGTCAACGTCGTGTTCGCCTCGTCGGGCATCATGGAGCGGCTGAAGGCGGAAGGCGCGAACAGCCCCGCCGACCTGGTGCTGACCGTCGACATCGCCCGGCTCGACGCGCTGGCCGAGGCGCAATTGCTGCAGCCGGTGACGACGGACACGCTGAACGCCAACATCCCGGCCCAGTTTCGTCACCCGGACGGCGTCTGGTACGGCCTGACCACCCGCGCGCGCATCATCTATGCGTCGCGCGACCGCGTGCCGGCCGGTTCGATCACGAGCTACGAAGACCTGGCCGACCCGAAATGGAAGGGTCGCATCTGCATGCGCACCTCCAAGCACGTGTACAACCGCGCCCTGCTGGCCTCGATGATCGCTGCGCATGGCGAGGACAAGGCCAAGACCTGGGCCACCGCGCTGAAGGAGAACCAGGGACGCAAGCCGCAGGGCAACGACCGAGCCCAGGTGAAGGCGGTGATGGAGGGCGTCTGCGACATCGCGCTCGGCAACAACTACTACTACGGCAAGATGCTGTTTAACGAGAAGAAGCCGGAGCAGAAGCAGTGGGCCGCCGCCGTGTATCCGGTCTTCCCGAACCAGGGCGACCGCGGCACGCACGTCAACATCTCCGGCGTGGCCCTGGCCAAGTCTGCGAAGAACCGTGACGCGGCGGTGAAGCTGATGGAATTCCTGAGCGGCAACGTGGCGCAGGAAATGTACGCCAGCGTGAACTTCGAATATCCGGTCAAGGCGGACGTCGCCTGGAACCCGGAAGTGGCGAAGTGGTCCGACGGTAAGTTCAAGGTCGACGCCGTGAGCCTGCAGAAGCTGGCCGAGCTCAGCCCAGTCGCGGTGAAGATGTTCAACGAGGTC
>CAZVLI010000295.1:0-5575 GCA_964627965.1 uncultured Rhodospirillales bacterium | reverse complement strand
AAGCCCAGCGAATGCGCGAAGACCGCGGCAAACTCGGTCTCGCCGTTCAGGAAGATACGCTCGTTGGGCACGAAGACGTCGTCGAAGATGACGAAGCCTTCCGGAAAGCTGTTGGTCGCCGAGACCGGGAAGACGCGCATGTCCTCGTGGCGCGGCGCGTAGGTGGTGTTGACGATCTTCACGCCCGGCGCGTTCACCGGCACGGCGCAGGCGATGGCGTAGTCGTCCTCGCCCGGCTTCATCGCCTTGGTCGGGATGGTGAACAGCTCGTGGCCCAGCGAGGCGCCGGTGATGTGCAGCTTGGCGCCACGGATCACCACGCCATCGTCGCGACGCTCCACGACGTGGGTGTAGGCGTCGGCGTCCTTCTGCTTGCCCGGCGGCAGCGAGCGGTCGCCCTTGGCGTCGGTGATGCACTCCGTCACGCGGCAGTCGCGCGACTGCATCTCGCTCACCCACTTGCGCAGGCGGCCGGCATAGTCGGGGAACTTGTCGCCGATGCGCGAGGCGACCGTCGTCGCGGTCATCAGCGACTGGTAGGTGGTGTTGGCGACGATGTCGGCGCTGTGCAGCAGCGGGATGTGGGCGCGCAGGTCCTCCGCCGCGCGCGGGATGCGCATCATCCGGCTGGTCGCCCCGGGCGCGGCGTCGTAGAGCGTATCGTAGACGTCGGCCATGCGATCGACCGCGGCCTTGAACTGCGGGTGATTGGCGACGTCTTCGACCCTCTCGCCCTCGAAATAGGTGGCGCGGCCGTCGCTCAACGAGGCGCGGTATTGCTCGCCGGTCATCATGGCTGGGTCAGCGCTCCACTTTCTCTGCCGCCGCCCAGGCGGCCTCGGCCAAGGGCCGGATGCGGGCCGCGAGACGCGGCGCGTCCGGGTTGGCCGCCGTACCGTCGCGCACGCGGCCGATGATTCCCTGCAGGATACACGCGCTACGGAACAGGTTGTAGGCGCGGAAGAAAGCCATATCGGGCGCCTTCTCGATGCCGGCGTAGCGGCAATAGGCTTCGAGGTATTCCTGCTCGGTCGGGATGCCGAGCGAGCCAAGGTCGAGGCCGGAGAGGTTGCCCATGCCGCCCTCCGCGCCCGGCGTCTGTGGCGCGTACCAGATCATCATGTTGTAGGTCAGGTCGGGTGGCCCAGGGTGCTGATCTCCCAGTCCAGCACGGCGGCGACGCGCGGCTCGGTCGGATGGAACAGAATGTTGTGCGGGCTGTAGTCGCCGTGCACCAGGATCGCGGTGTCGTCGGTCGGGTTGATTTCTGGCAGCAACTCGATCAGGCGGTCCATCTCGGCGATCTGTTCCGTCTCCGAGGCCTTGTACTGCTTCCCCCAGCGCGAGATCTGCCGGGCGAAGTAGTTGCCCGGCCGACCGAAATCCTCCAGGCCGAGGTCGCTGACCTTGTAGCTGTGCAAGGTTGCCAGCGTCTTGACCATCGAGTCGTAGGCCTCGGCGCGCTGGTCCGGCGTCAGGTCGGGCATCGACGGGTCCCAGAACACCCGGCCCGGCACGAAGCCCATGACGTAGAACATGGTGCCGAGAATGCTCTCGTCGTCGGAGAAGGCGTAGGTCTTCGGCACCGCGAAGCCAGCCTCGGACAGCGCCGACATCACGCGATACTCGCGGTCGACCGCATGCGCCGACGGCAGCAGCTTGCCCGGCGGCTTGCGTCGGACGACATAGGCGGCGTTCGGCGTTTCCACGCGGTAGGTCGGGCAGGACTGGCCGCCCTGGAACTGCCGCACGGTGATCGGGCCGCTGAAGCCCTCGACGTGCTCGGCCATGAAGCCTTCGAGCTTGTGCTCGTCGATCCGGTGCTTCTCCTCGATCGGCTTGGTGCCGGCCGGTTCAGCCATCGCCGCTTCCTCCCACTTGTCGTTACGCGATTGTGGCAAAGCGGGTGGGACGAGGCCAGCGCGCCCCGCGCGACCGGATTGCCGGCTAGTGGTCGGCGGCCCCCGGCGGCACCTCGCCCTCCAGGTAGGTCGTGGCCTCGGCGATGGCGTGATGCTGCGGCATGAACGTGTACATGCGCACCGGCTCCGGCCCGACGGCGACGAAACTGTGCGGCACGCCGCCCGGGATGGCGATTGTGTGCTCGGGCTCGACGACGAAGCGTTCGTCGCCCAGGCGGATGTCCAGCTTGCCCTGGAGCACGATGAAGATCTCGTCGACGCCGTCGTGCACGTGCAACGGCGCGCCGGCGCCCGGCTGCAGCTCGCTGTAGCCGACGACGCAAGCCAGCCCGGCGTCGTCGCCGGCGAGCACGAAATTGCGATAGCCCGGCCGCCACGGCACCTCGCGCGCCTCGGTGTTCGCTACGACCGGCATGACAGGCCTCCTCGGGCTGCTCAGGACACCGCCATGCTAGCACGGCGCGAGAAGAGCACCGGGCTGGATTCCTGGCCGCGCCGGATCGACAATTCGGGGATGCAATGGAGGCACGCGATGAAGAAGCAACGCATTACCAGCCCGCACGTGGCCGAGCCGCCGGCGGAGACCTGGTCGAACTGCCTGGTGATCGGCGACCACATCCACATCGCCGGCCTGACCGCGCGGGGGCTGGCCGACGACCTCGGTGGCACGTCTGTCTACGCCCAGGCGAAGGAGATCTTCGTGCGGACCAGGCACCTGATCGAGGCGGCCGGCGCGCAGATGGACGACATCGTGCGGGTGCAGATCTACGTCACCGACATTCGCCAGCGCGAGGAAGTCTGGAAGGCACGGCGCGAGTTCTTCACCGAGCCCTTCCCCACCTCCACCCTGATCGAAATCTCCCAACTCGCCGACCCCGGCATGAAGGTCGAAATCGACTCCGTCGCCATCAAGGGCGCGGGGGGATAGGACAGGGGCGCCTCAGCCGCGGTCGCCTCCGAACAACTGTTCCGACATGTCGTATGCCCGGTTGGCCATGGAAAAGAACACCGTTGGGAGAAGGCCCGGTTTGCAGATGGCGTTCGGGTAGAAAGCGGAGAAGTACAAACTCCCCTGACGGTAGTAGTAGCTGCCAAAGCCGTAGCTTTCACTTCTCTTCGTGAGTTCTTCGGAATTGCACGCGAGTGCAAGCACCAAGCCTTTGGCCTCCGAATCCATAGGGAACGGATAGGCTTCGATGGCATATAGCCCGTTCCCGTATCTTGGGTGCGGGTCGTTACCGATAATCTGGCTTTGCGAGAATACCTGCCCGCAGGGTATCCGGATGCCGATCTCGAGGCCGTTGCTCTCGGCCCGTATCGAAGGCGCCTGCATGTGCTCCTCGACGGCCGCCGCGAAATCAGCTTCCGACCAGCAAACCGGGCTGCGTCCTTCCCGAATGATTAGCGTCTCAACTTCCGGCGCAAGCTCGTCATAATCCTTGCGAATGCCGGACCGTGGATGCGCGCTGACGGCCTCCAACGCCGAAAGCTCATCTGCAAGCAACGGGCGGAGCAGCAGGGCCTCGCAAATCTGAAGCACACAGGCCGTCGAGAATAGTGGCGTCATCCATGGGTCGTTCTGCTCGTGGACCAATGTAATGGACGAGAGGGTCAGCGTTTCCTTGTGCGGATCGAAGACAGGACCGCACATCGACGGCGCGGCCATGTACTGAGCTAGGTAGCCGTCAGGACTCGCATCGAGCGTCCTCAGTGCCGTCAGAACTTCGGTTTCGCACGAGAGGAAGTAGCCGACCTCCCCCTCTGGGCTGACCTCGTAGTCCGCGATCCGTACCGTCTGCGCGAACGGCCCCGGCCACCACTTGAAGCCGCCCTCGACCGGGATCGACCATTTGTCGTCGACCTGAAGTTGCTTCTCGTAGAGCCATTGGATGGCGCGTTCGCCGACATTCATGACGCTGGTCTCGCTGCTATGCCTTCGTAAGGCCGCAACCGCGAGCGTATCAGAATTCTCGCAACAAGCGCCCGTAGCCGTCGATCCGGTCCTCGACGCCCGCGAGGCGCAGGCAGTCCCAGATCATGGCCTGGTTGCTGGCGACCACGGGCTTGCCGAGCTCGCGTTCGATGCGGTCGAGGACCTCGATGCTGCGCAGCGCACCGCAACTCAGCAGCAATGCGTCGGCGTCCGCGCGGTCGATGGCGTGGGCGAACTCGACAAGGAACTCCGGCGCGACACGGGTCATCTCGTGGTCGTAGTTCAGGCCCAGCCCCTGGAAGTTGGCGATCTCGAAGCCGGACTCGACGAGGTGGGCGGCAACCCGGCCGTTGAGCTCGTCGACATAGGGGGTGCCGACGGCCAGCCGGCGCGCGCCGAACCGGTTCAGCGCCCGCTTCACGGCGGTCATCAGGGGGGTGGCCCGGGCGCCCGGCGCGCCCTTCTCCAGTTCCGCCATCGCGCGGGCCTCGCCGACCGCGACGGTGCCGGAGGTGCAGGCGTAGCAGATCACGTCGAGCCGGTCGTCGGGCAGGATGCGCCCGGCGGTCTCGGCCATGGTGTCGGCCATGCGCGCCAGCGCCGCGGTGGAAATCTCGCGCGGCATCACCCCGCGCGAGAAGTAGACGCCGACGCCGTCGGGCGCCATCCGCATCATCTCGTGCTCGATGGTCTGCTCGTTCGGCAGCAGCACGAAGCCGATCTTGGCGCGACCGTTGCGGCCGTCGTCGAACCGCACGTCCCAGCGGTCAGAGCGAACCGACGGCGCGTCCGACATGACGCTACCCGAACTCACCCGCCAGGAACTTGCGGTAGTCGGCCGCGACCTCGTCGACGGCGAGCTTGTAGAAGGCTTCGCCGTCTGACGGCGTCGCCAGCCACGAATGCGCGCCGATGCGGCCGTCGGGGAATTTGCTGCGATAGTCCTCGGCGTCGCGGAAGCCGCCGCGCCAGTTCGAGGGCGGGCCCATTTCCTCGCCGACGGTCTTGATGTGGTCGGGGAACAGGTACTGGGTCATCGAGACCTCGGAGATGGTGGCGTGGGAGCCGTCCTTGTCGCCGTAGAGCTCCTTGATCTTGTCGCGGATCGCCTTGCCGTCGAACCAGTTGCGCTGGCGGCAGATCACCTTCGGTTCGCGGCCGAAGGTCTGCTCGTTGTAGATCTCGCAGAAGGCGACGTTCAGCGTGGTGATGTTGCCGCCGTGGCCGTTCAGGAAGTAGACGCGCTCGACGCCGTGGCGGGCCAGGCTCTCCACGTACTCCTTGATGACCAGGATCAGGGTCGAGGGCTTCAGGCACATGGAGCCGGCGAAGGCCATGTGGTGCTGTGCCTGAGCGACGGCGATGCAGGGCGTCACCACCGCGTCGCAAACGTCGCCAACGCCGCGCGCGACATAGTCGGCGGTCTGCGCGTCGGTGCCGATCAGGCCGTTCGGCCCGTGCTGTTCCGTCGAGCCGATGGGCACGATCGCGGCCGGCGAACGCTTGAAGGCGGCCTCCGCCTCCGCCCAGGTCATCATTTGCAGCAACATCTCCGGCCCTTTCCTTGTCCACCGAGGGGTTCCGCCCGATAATCCCCGAAAATCGACACCAGTACACGCAGGGAGGTGCGCCTCATGTCCGACGAGTTGATCCCGGTTCCGGCAGAATGGGCCGGCAAGGCCTATGTCCACGACGCCAAGTACAAGCAGATGTACGACGC
>CAZVLI010000294.1:0-5576 GCA_964627965.1 uncultured Rhodospirillales bacterium | reverse complement strand
CGGCACGGCGTCGGCGCTGATCAGGCCCGGGTAGCGCACCGCGCGGCAGGCGGCATAGACCGCCTCATAGACCACCAGCGACGAGGCCTGCGGCAGCGGCTGCGGCAGGTAGGCGACCTGGCGGGCGCGCGCGGTTGCCGTCAGTCCGCCGAGCGGCGTGCCGTTCAGCGTCAGTTCGCCGGCGGCTGGCAGGAGGCCGGCGAGTGCCTTCAGGAATGTCGACTGGCGGGCCGCGTTCGGCCCGATCACCGCCACCAGGCTCCCCATCGGCAGATCGGGCAGGGTCACGCCATGCAGCACGGTGCGGCGGCGATAGCCGGTGGTGAGGCCGCTTATCCGAAGCGCGCCGGTCATCGCGGTCGCCGCTGGGTGAGGATCAGGGCGATGAACAGCGGGATGCCGACCAGCGCGGTGACGATGCCGACCGGCAGGATCATGCCCGGCACCAGCGTCTTGGATGCCACCGACGCCAGCGCCAGCAGCAGCGCCCCGGCCAGCGCGCTGCCCGGCAGGTAGAAGCGATGGTCCTCGCCCAGCGCCAGGCGGGCGATGTGCGGCCCGACCAGGCCGACGAAGCCGATCTCGCCGACGAAGGCGACGGCGACGGCGGTCAGCAGCCCGACCCGGAACAACGCGCCCAGGCGCAGCCGGCCCACCTGGATACCCAGGCTGGCGGCGTGTTCCTCGCCGCCGCGCAACGCCGTCATCGCCCAGGCCCGGCGCAGGCTGAACGGCAGGCACACGGCGAGCGCGACAACCACGATCGCCAGCTTGTCCCAGTTGGCGCGCGCGAAGCTGCCCATGGTCCAGAACACGATCTGCTGCGAGGCATCGGCGGTCGAGACCAGATGCACCAGCCACTCGCAGGCGTTCAGTGCGAAGTAGAGGGCAATGCCGAACAGCACCACGATGCCGGTATCGGCCCGGTAGGCGTGCGCCAGCACCTGCACCGCCAGGGTCGCCGCCAGCGCGAATGCGAAGGCGGCGCCGGAGATTGCCAGGTCCGGGCCAAAGCCGGGCAAAGCAAGATCGAACGCGATGGCAAGCGCGGCGCCCAGGGTCGCGGCGGCGGCGACGCCGAGCGTGAACGGGCTTGCGAGCGGGTTGTTCAGGACGGTCTGCATCTCGGCGCCGGCGAGCCCCAGTGCGGCGCCGACCAGGACTGCCATCAGCGCCGTCGGCAGCCGCACCTGCCACACGATGACCTGCTCGGCCCGGCTCAGGCTCTGCGGATCGAGGATGCCGACGAGCAGGTCGGCGAGCCCGAGCCCCGACGCGCCGCTGGCCAGGTCGAGCAGCAGCGCGCCGACCGTCGCCAGGACCAGCCCCGCCAGTACCAGGGCACGTCGGCGGACGAAACGGCCGTAGCGGCTTTCCAGTCCGACGCTCAGCGGCTCGCTCTGTACCGCCGAACTCGTCATGGGTGGGTCATGGGGCTTTCACCCAGTAGGTGCCGGAGAGGGCAAACGGCTGAAACCGCCGATACATCTCGGCCAGGGTTGCCTGCGGATCGAGATCCTTGGTGGCCGTGGGGTGCAGCCACGTGGCGATCGCCTGCACGGCGGCGACATTGAATGGCGAATTGTAGAAGTGGTGCAGCAGGGCGTATGCGCGCTTCTCCCGCACCGCGCGCAACTCGGCGATCTCGGGGCGCCGCAGCGCGTTGGCGAGCGACGTTTGCGCGACCGACTTGTCGACCTCGGCGCCGAGCACGACGCGGTTCGGCGCCGCTGCGCGCGAGGCCATGGTGCCGATGGCGGTGGCGACGTAGACGTCCGGCTGATGCGTCAGCAGGTGTTCGATACCGACGAGGCCCACGACACCGGGCAGCAGGTCGTCGGCCATGTTGATGCCGCCGGCGCGGGTGACGAAGCGCGCCAGCATCGCGTTGGCGATGCTCTCGCAACATTCCTCACGCAGGCCGACGCGGCTCTCCAGGAACACGGTTGGACGCTTGCCGGCCGCGGCGACTGCGGTGTCGAGACGGTCGAGTTGCGCCGTGTAGAAACTGACGAAGTCGGCGGCCTCGCGTTCGCGGTCGAGCACCTTGCCGAGCAGCTCGATGCTGCGCGGCGTGTTGGCCAGCGGGTCGACGCGGAAGTCGACGAAGACCACGGCGATGCCGGCGGCCTCCAGCGGGGCGATGATCTCGGTGTTGCGCGCCGAGGGCCCGTGGCCGCGCAGGCCGAAGATGGCAACATCCGGTGCCAGTGCGATCGCCTGTTCGGTCGAGAAGCCGCCACCCGAGGGCTGGCCAACCTCGGCGATGTCGCTCATCGACGGGAAGGCTTGCGCGTACTGCGCATGGCCGGCCGGGTCGAAACGGGCGAAATCGCCGAGCATGCCAACGACGCGGGCCGTCGGATCCGCGCGGTCGAGGATCGCCAGCACCGGCAGGAAGCGGCCTTCGCCGAGGATCACGCGCTCGACCTTGTCGGGGATCTGTACGGTACGGCCGGCGAGGTCGGTCACCGAGCCGGCGTGGGTCGGGCCGACCGCCAGCAGGGCCGCGATGAGAGCCAGCCAGCGCATTACCAGCGCGCCGTCAGCTTCAGCGTGGCGTGCAGCGGTTCGCCGAAGAAGGTGCCACGGATGGTCTCGTTGATGCGTTCGACGTAGTCGTTGTCGAACACGTTGTGGACGTTGAGCTGCACGTCGAAGTGCTGGTTGATGACGTAGCCTGCGTAGGCGTCGAAGACGATGTAGCCCGGTGCCTCGATGGTTACGCCCGGGCCGTCGTCGAAGATCTCGAAGTCGCTCACCGCGCGAGCGCCGGCGCCGAGGCTCAGCCCCTCCAGCATGCCGCCGCCGAAGGTGTACTTCACGAACGCCACGGCGCTGTGCTCCGAGGACGGGTCGTTGGTCAGGTCGGTGTCGACGTAGGCATACCCGGCGGCGACTTCCCAGCCGGGGAAGGGCTGGCCGGCAATGGTTAGCTCGAAGCCTTCGGTGTCGGCCTCGCCGGTGCCGACGAAGAAGCCGACATTGTTCGGGTCCGCGACGGCACGGTTCTCGTCGTTGATCCAGTAGACCGCCGCCTGGGCCGATAGTCGGCCACCGAAGAAGTCGCCCTTCACGCCACCTTCGACCTGGCGGCCGATGCGGGGCTCGACGTTCGAGCCGCCGATCTGCAGCTGTGTCTGCGGTTGGAAGATCTCCGCGTAGCTGGCGTAGAGCGTGATGTGATCGACCACGTCCCAGGTGACGCCGGCGTAAGGCGCGAAGTTGTCCTCGTCGATCGCGTTCAGTGTGTTGCGGCCGAGGTCGCGAACGCTGCTGTCATAGTCCGAAAAGCGGCCGCCCAGGTTGATCTTCACCCCGTCGATCACCTCCAGCCGACCCTGGGCGTAGACGCCGTACTCATCGGCTTCGCTCTCGGTGTTCAGGTTGAAGCCCGGGCCGACGCCCGGGAAGGTGATGACCGGTTCCGGAATGATGCCGGGATCGAAGGCGAAGATGTTCTGCACCCCGGCGCCGAAGTTGAAGGTCTGTCTTGTGAGCTGGTCGGTGCGGCGGTAGTCGGCGCCGGCGACCAGCTCGCCGTAGCGGCCGGCGAGCTGGAACGGCCAGGTCAGGCTGCCGTCGACGTAGGACGTCCGTTCTTCGAATTGCCGTGCGAAGATGAACAGGGTGAAGGTGTTGGTCGTCGGGTCGACGGCGCTCAACCCCAACACCTGCACCGTGTCGACGTCTCGGGCATAACGGCGGGCGTGAACCTTGAACACGGCGCCGTTGTCGAACTCATGCTCGAGCTCGGCGAAGCCTTCGTGGCCTTCCATGGTGAAGTTGTTGAACGGCGCGCCGACGAAAGTGTCGCGGTCGATGTCGATCAGCGTGCCGTCGGTGAAGGTCGGCAGGCCGGAAAAGCGGAGCGTGTCCTCCGACTCGCCGATGGCGCCGAAGGCCAGCGTGGTGCGCTCGGTGACGTCGATCTCCAGCGTGCCGTAGCCGCCGCGGTCTTCCGACTCGGCCACGTCGGTGAAGGTCTCCTTGTGCGCGCTGTAGGCGGCGACGCGGGCGCGGATACGGCCGTCGGCGGTGACCGCGCCGCCGATGTCGGCCTCTGCCCGATAGCTGCCGAAACTGTCGAAGCCGGCGCCGGCCTGGCCGCGCGTGATCATGGTTGGCCGCTTGCGTACCAGGTTGAGCGTGCCGACCGGCTCGCCGGAACCCTGAAACACACCCGACGGACCCGACACGACCTCCATGCGGTCGAAGAAGTAGAGGTCCGGCGCGGTGCCATAGAGGCTGAGGTAGGGGCGGGGGGCGCCGTCGACGTAATACTGGAACACCTCCTGGCCGCGCGCGTACAGCGAGCCGCTGAACGGGTCGCCCAGCGCCGTGGTGACGCCGGGCAGCAGGTAGCCGGCGTCCTCGATGGTGCTGGCGCCGGCGTCGTCCAGGCGCTGACGGGTGAGCACGTTGATGGTCTGCGGCACCTCGCTGATGTCCTGCGGCTGCTTGCCGCCGACGGTCGCGTAGTCGGTGCGATAGGTGCCGCTGCCCTCCGTGACCACACCGCTGTCGCCCTCGACCAGAATGGGCTGCAGCGTGACCGCGCCGTCCTGGGCACGCGGCGCGCCGATCCAGCCCGAGGCGAGCGCCAGCGCAAGGGCGGAGACGCCCAGAGTTGCCCGAATAACCACCATCTTTCCCTTCCGATCGAACGACGCGCCCGGTGCCGCTTGATCTTTTCGTTTCTAAGAATGATTATTAATAGCAGTCGCAAGATGCAAGCGGCAGGGCGGATGCGTTCGCGGAATCGTCAAACTCGTTCGCGCGAGCGTCGCCGACGCTGGCGAACATGGCGCGAGGCGGGAAATGCCGGTCGGATGAGGCGATGATGAGCCAGGATCAGTACATACGTTCCGCCGACCTCGGTGACCTCGCGCGACGGGCCGGTGTGGACCAGCGCATCGTTGAACCCGACCTAGCACCGCGCGATCCGGTGCTGGCGGGGCGTTTCCTAATGCTGGACTGCCGTTCCGGCATCTCGGTCCACGCCACCGATGCACGCGAACTGCACGACCTGACGATCCGGATGACGCGCCAGCCGGCGATCACGGTCTTCGTGGTGCTCGACGGTGAACTCGGCGCGACGCTCGACCGGACCAACGTTGAGATTGGCGGTTCCACGGCTACGGCGCGGGCGTTGGTCTGGTCGGTCGCGGAGCCGGTGGAAATGGTCCGGCATTCGCGGCACGGCACTCACGTCCGTAAGGTGACGGTGACGGTTCCGCTGCACTGGTTCGACGACAACGAGAACAGCGTCGCAGATGGTGGCGCGGCGTTGCGCCAATTCGCACGCCAGCACCTGGCGACGCGCGATTGGGTGCCGTCGCGGCGTGCCTGCCGGATGGCGGCGCAGATCATCGCCGCGCAGGACCGGCCGACATGGCTGCGCGACATGCAGATCGAGAGCCGTGCCCTGGAGATCGTGGCCGAGGCGATGGGCGGCATCGCCGGCACTGGCACCGACGGACCGACATCGCCGCCGCGCACGGACGATGCGGCGCGTGTGCAGCGGGCGCGTGACTACATCGCGGACAACCCGCTGGTCGCCTTGTCACTGTCGG
>CAZVLI010000293.1:0-5577 GCA_964627965.1 uncultured Rhodospirillales bacterium | reverse complement strand
CGCACAGCGGCGACTTGCCGCTGGACTTGCAGCCGCAGAAGAACACCTTGCGATCGCCCTCGGCCTTGAACTCGACCGGCGAGAACTCGGTGCCCTTGTGGCTGCCGTCGCAGAAGGGCTGGCGCTTGCTCTGGCCACAGGCGCACCACCAGTAGCTGCGCCCGCCCTTGACCTCGACCTGGAACGGCGACTTCTGGGCGACCACCGGTTCGGCCATGGCTCGCTTTCCTCCACTCGCAGGCTGTAATAGGGTCGGCGCGCCGCCGACCGGCCCCGCAACATAGGCGAAGCGGTCGCGACCGCACAAGCGGCGGCCGGCGGCACGAAGAGTGAGTTTTGCATGTCCCCGGATCGATCCAAGATCACCCTGCTGCTCGCGGCGCCACGCGGCTTCTGCGCCGGCGTCGATCGGGCGATTCGGATCGTCGAGCTGGCCCTGGAGAAGCACGGGGCCCCGGTCTACGTGCGTCACGAGATCGTGCACAACCGCTTCGTGGTGAACTCGCTGGAGCGGCGCGGCGCGATCTTCGTCGATGAGCTGGAAGAAGTGCCGGCCGACCGGCCCGTGGTGTTCTCCGCGCATGGCGTCGCCAAGGCGGTGCCGGCGGAAGCCGACCGCCGCGGCCTCTACTACATCGACGCCACCTGTCCGCTGGTCTCCAAGGTGCATCGCGAAGCCGAACGTCACCACGGCCACGGCCGACACGTCTTGCTGATCGGCCATGCCGGGCACGTGGAGGTGATCGGCACCATGGGCCAGCTGCCCGAGGGCGCGATCACGCTGGTCGAAACCGTGGCGGACGCGGAGACGGTCGAGCCGCCGGCGGCGACCGGACTGGCCTACACGACGCAGACGACCCTGTCTGTGGACGAGACGGCGGCGATCATCGCCGCGTTGCGCAAGCGGTTTCCGGAACTGATCGGACCGGGGCGCGAGGACATCTGCTACGCCACCACCAACCGGCAGCACGCCGTGAAGCAAATCGCCGCCCGCTGCGACGCGCTGCTGGTGATCGGCGCGCCGAACTCGTCGAACTCGCGCCGCCTGGTCGAGGTCGCCAAGCAGGCCGGCTGCGCCAACGCCATGCTGGTGCAGTGGGCCAGCGAGATCGACTGGCCGGCGCTGGAGGGTGCTCGCACGGTCGGCATCTCGGCCGGCGCCTCGGCACCGGAGGTGCTGGTGGAGGAGGTCGTCGCCGCCTTCCGGGAGCGCCACGGCGACGTCGCGATCGACGAGGTGACGGTCGCGGCGGAAGACCTGGAATTCAAGCTGCCGCGCGAGCTGCGCGACGTCGGCGCCTGATGGCCGTCTACACCGAGGTCGGCGACGAGGAACTCGCCGCGTTCGTCGCCGAGTACGACATCGGCGAGGTGGTCGCCTGCAAGGGCATCGCGGAGGGCGTGGAGAACTCCAACTATCTGCTACAGACCGACCGCGACCTTTACATCCTGACGCTCTACGAGAAGCGGGTGCGGCGCGAGGACCTGCCCTTCTTCATCGGCCTGATGCGCCACCTGGCAACGCACGAGATCCCCGCTCCGCTGCCGGTCGAGGCGCGCGATGGCGAGGCGCTGCGCGAACTGGCCGGGCGGCCGGCGGCGATCGTCACCTTCCTGCGTGGGGTCTGGCCGAAGCGGCCCAACCCGGCGCAGTGCGGTGCGCTGGGCGCGGCCTTGGCCGACCTGCACCGGGCCGGCCAGGACTTTGCCATGCACCGGCAGAACGACCTTTCGGTCGCGGGATGGCGGCGGCTGCTGGACGGGTGCGGTGCGCGCGCCGACGAGGTCGCACCGGGACTGCAGAACGCGCTGGAGGAGGAGTTCGTCCACCTGGAAGCGTTGTGGCCGGACCACCTGCCCGAGGGCGTGATTCATGCCGACCTGTTCCCCGACAACGTTTTCTTCCTGGGCGACGATCTGTCGGGGCTGATCGACTTCTACTTCGCGTGCAACGACTTCCTGGCCTACGACTTGGCGGTCTGCCTGAACGCCTGGTGCTTCGAGCCGACCGGAGAGTTCAACATCACCAAGGCGCGCCGGCTGCTGGGCGGCTACGCCTCGCATCGCAGCTTGACGCCGGCGGAACTGGCCGCGCTGCCGCTGCTGGCGCGTGGGGCGGCGCTGCGCTTCCTGCTGACGCGGCTCTACGACTGGCTGAACCAGGTCGACGGCGCGCTGGTGAAGCCGAAGGACCCGCTGGAATACCTCGCCAAGCTGCGCTTTCACCAGCGTGTGCGTGGCGTCGGCGAATACGGACTGGACGGCTGATGGCGACGATCGACATCTACACCGACGGCGCCTGTTCCGGGAATCCGGGGCCGGGCGGCTGGGGCGCGCTGATGATCTCCGGCGGGCACGAGAAGGAGCTCTACGGCGGCGACGTGCTGACCACGAACAACCGCATGGAGCTCACCGCCGCCATCGAGGCGCTGGAGGCGCTGAAGCGGCCGTCGCAGGTCGCGATCCACACCGACAGCACCTACCTGCGCGACGGCATCACCAAGTGGATCCACAACTGGAAGCGCAACGGCTGGCGCACGTCGGACAAGAAGCCGGTGAAGAATGTCGACTTGTGGGAGCGGCTGGACGCCGCGCTGGCCCGCCACGAGATCGAATGGCACTGGGTGAAGGGCCATAGCGGCCATCCGGAAAACGACCGCGCCGACGCGCTGGCGCGCATGGGCATGCAGCCGTACAAGCTCGACTAAGGCAGCCGCCGCCGGCCGGCGGCATGGTTAATTCGGCTTCTCAAACCGTTCATCTGTTTCGTGTTCACTGCCCGCCATGGGGCAGGACCACGTCAGCCAGTTTCGGGCGCGCGGCTATGCCGTCGTGCCCGGCGTGTTCGACGCGACGGAAGTCACGGCGATGGCGGCCGCGTTCGACCGCATCCACGCGCAGGCCAGCGCGCTGGGGCGAAGCTGGCGGCACCGCAACGTGCACTTCCGGCTGGCGGACGACGCGGCGCTCGGGCGCATCGTGCGGTTCGCGCAGTGGCCGGCGTGGATCGACGAGGACCTGGCGGCGGTGCGCTGCGACCCGCGCCTGCTCGCGATCCTGGAACCGCTCATCGGCGGTAATCTCAAGCAGATCATCAACCAGATGCACTGGAAGCCGCCGGGCGCGGCGTCGGCCGGGTTCGGCTTTCACCAGGACTCGCGCTCGCGCCGGCCGCGCGAGGCCTACCGCGACATGGCCGCCTCCTACATCCAGACCGGCATCGCGGTCGATCCGCACCGCGCGGAGAACGGCGCCATGCTGATGGTGCCGCGCAGCCACGAGCTGGGCGAACTGCCGTTCGATCCAACGAAGCCGTCGATGTTCGAGTCGCTCGACGTCGCCGACCTGGCGGCACGCGGGCTCGATCCCGACGCGGTGGAGGTGCTGGAGCTGGCGCCCGGCGACGTGGCGCTGTGGCACGTGCACACGCTGCACGGCTCCGGCCCGAACCGCTCGGCGATCGACCGGCGCTTCTACCTCAACGGCTATGTCACCGCCGCGAACTGCGACCGCGGCGAGTGGGCCTTCCGCGACGGCCGCCCCTGCCCGCTCAGCGGCGAGCCGGTGCTGGTGCACTACGAGGCACTGCACACCGACCCGGGGCCGATGTTCGTCGACTGAGATCGCCGCGCCGGACCGTCAGCCGTCCGGGCGCAGGCGCCAGATCTCGCCGTTACGCGAGTCGGTCAGCAGGTAAATCGAGCCGTCCGGTCCCTGTTCGACTTCGCGGATGCGGGTGCCGGTCGCGATCCTTTCCTGGCCCGCCACCTCGTTGCCGTCCAGCACGATGCGGACCAGCGCCCGGCCCGACAGCGCGCCCAGCAGCACGTTGCCGCGCCAGGCCGGGAACATGTCGCCGGTATAGATCGCCATGCCCGAGGGCGAGATCGACGGCACCCAGTAGGTCTTGGCGTCGGCGAATTCCGGGCGGGTTGGCGGATCCGGGATGTCGCGGCCGCTGTAGTGCGTGCCCCAGCTCACCAATGGCCAGCCGTGATTGCGGCCGCGCTCCGGCTGGTTCAGCTCGTCGCCGACGCGTGGGCCCATCTCCGCCTCCCACAGCAGGCCGGTCTCGGGGTGGATCGCCGCCGCCTCGACATTGCGATGGCCGTAGCTCCAGATCTCGGGCAACGCGCCGGCCTGGCCGACGAAGGGGTTGTCCGCCGGCACGCTGCCGTCCGGGTTGAGGCGCACGATGGTGCCCATGTGGTCCGACAGGTCCTGCGCCGGGTCGAGCTTCTGCCGGTCCCCCATGGTCAGGAACAGCGTCCCGTCCGGCGCGAAGGCGATGCGGCCGCCGTAGTGGCCATTGCCGGAGACCTTCGGCCGCTGCCGGAAGATCACCTGGAAGCCATCGATCCGGTCGTCGACGAGTCGACCGCGGCCCAGCGCCGTCCCGGCGCCGCCGTCACCCGTCTCGGCGAAAGACAGATAGACCAGGCGGTTCTCGGCGAAGGCCGGATCCAAGGCAACGTCGAGCAAGCCACCCTGCCCCCGGGCACGCACCGCCGGCACTCCTGACAGTGGACCGGACATGGTCCCGTCGGTCCGCAGGATACGCAGGTCGCCGGCCCGCTCGGTCACCAAGGCCCGGCCATCGGGCAGGAAGGTCATGGCCCAGGGATGGTTCAGGCCATCGGCGACGGCCTCCGCCCGTACCGGTCCGGCTTCGGTCTCCAGAATCCACGAGCGGGCCTCGGCGGCGGCGGGCAAGCTCGCGGCCAGCAACACAGCCGCGACAAACGTGCGGTAGGCGTACATCACCACTCCTTTCGGGGATCGCAGAAGCGCATGGATGATGATGTAGGTTGCCCGCGCCGCAGTTCACGGATCATGACATCGGCACATCCGTCGAAGAGACGCGCGGCGTCAGAAGAAGAAGTGGAAGCCTTCATTCGCTAGCAGGCTGTCGGGCGCGATATTCAGGATATTGATCTCGATGGTCGGGCTGGCGGCCTCGTCGGCCAGGATGATCCGCGTGTCGGTGCCATCGACCAGCGACAGGATCAGGTCGTCGATCGCCGAGACCCCGATAATGCTCAGCCGATCCACGTTGAGCTCGAAATCGGAGATCGTGTCGCTGCCCTGCAACGCCGCGAACTCATAGATGTCGTTGCCGTCGCCGCCGAACAGGATGTCATTGGCCGGCCCGCCGGAAATCAGGTCGTTGCCGGCGCTGCCGAACAGCGCGTCCGAGCCCTGCATGCCACGGATCGTGTCGTCACCGAGTCCGCCGGTGATCGAGTCGGCGCCGGCCTGGCCGCGCAGCAGGTCGTTGCCCGCGCCACCGTCGATGGTGTCGCCGCCGGAGTTGCCGTTCAGCGTATCGACGCCCGGGCCGGTGTTGATGATGAAGTCGTTGCCGCCACCGCCGAACAGGTTGTTGCTGCCGTTGCCGCCATCGATGGTGTCATCGCCGATCTGGGCGCGCAGCGTGTCGTCGCCATCGCCGCCCTCGATGCTGTCGTTGCCGGCATTGCCGCGGATCAGGTCGTTGCCGCCGCCGCCGAAGAGCTGGTCGTCGTCGGCACCGCCAAAGAGCTGATCGTCGTTGTCGCCGCCGAGCAGCGTGTCGTT
>CAZVLI010000292.1:0-5580 GCA_964627965.1 uncultured Rhodospirillales bacterium | reverse complement strand
TGGAGCGGATCGAGTGGGGCCCGAACTGGGAGGAGAGCCTCGGCGGCGAGTTCGCCAAACGGTCCGCCGACGTCAACTTCGAGGGCGTGCAGAAGGAGATCTACGGCGAGTTCGAGAACACCTTCATGATGTACCTGCCCAGGCTGTGCGAGCACTGCCTGAACCCGACCTGCGTCGCCGCGTGCCCGTCCGGTGCGATCTACAAGCGCGAGGAGGACGGCATCGTCCTGATCGACCAGGAGAAGTGCCGTGGCTGGCGCATGTGCGTGTCGGGCTGCCCGTACAAGAAGATCTACTACAACTGGTCGAGCGGGAAGTCGGAGAAGTACATCTTCTGCTACCCGCGCATCGAGGCCGGTCAGCCGACAGTATACTCGGAGACTTGCGTCGGGCGCATCCGCTACCTCGGCGTGATGCTGTACGACGCCGATCGCATCGCCGACGTGGCTTCGGAACTGGACGAGCAGAACCTCTACGAAGCCCAGCTCGGCATCTTCCTCGATCCGAACGACCCGAAGATCCAGGCCCAGGCGCGCGCCGAAGGCGTCCCCGACGCCTGGCTGGAGGCGGCCAAGAACTCGCCGGTCTGGAAGATGGCGATGGACTGGAAGGTCGCGTTCCCGCTGCACCCGGAGTACCGGACCTTGCCGATGGTCTGGTACGTGCCACCACTGTCGCCGATCCAGTCGGCGGCCGCGGCCGGCCAGCTCGGCGGCACCGGGGAGATGCCGGATGTCCGCAGCCTGCGCATCCCGCTGCGCTACCTCGCCAACCTGCTGACCGCCGGCAAGGAGGAGCCGGTGGCGCTCGGCCTGGAGCGGATGCTGGCGATGCGCGCCTACATGCGCGCCAAGACGGTCGAGGGGAGCATCGACGAAACGATCGCCAGGCAGGTTGGCCTCGACGGCGCGCAGATCGAGGCGATGTACCGGCTCATGGCGATCGCCAACTACGAGGACCGCTTCGTGATCCCGACCGCGCACCGCGAGGTCGACGAGGACGCCTACGACCTGCGCGGCGCCTGCGGCTTCACCTTCGGCAATGGCTGCTCGGCCGGTTCCACCGGTACCAGCCTGTTCGGCGCCGCGGCCAAACGCAAGGAACGCACACCAGAGGAGGCATGGTGATGACCAGGACCTTCAAGGTTCTCTCCCTGCTGTTGAGCTACCCCGACCAGGCGCTGCAGATGGCAGTCCCGGAACTCGCGTCGGCGCTCGACGACGAGGCCCTGCTGCCGGCGCGGGAGCGTCGCGCCGTAGGCCGGTTGCTGGACGATCTGGCCACCGCCGATCTCTACGACGCACAGGCCCGCTACGTGCAGCTCTTCGACCGGACGCGCTCGCTGTCGCTGCATCTGTTCGAGCATGTGCACGGCGAGGGACGCGAACGCGGTCAGGCGTTGGTCGACCTGGCCCAGCTCTACGAAGACGGCGGGTTCGAGGTGATCGCGGCCGAATTGCCCGACTTCCTGCCACTGTTCCTGGAGTTCCTGTCGACCCGACCGCTGCCCGAGGCGCGGCTGCTGCTGGCGGAGCCGCTGCACATCCTGCAGGCCCTGCAACAGCGCTTGCGCAAGCGCCGCAGTGTCTATGCCAGTGCCTTCGCCGCGCTGGTCGCCCTGGCCGAATGCGAGGCCAGCGCAAGCGAGGTCGACGCCTTGCTGGCGCAGGCCGACGACGAACCCGACGACCTTGCGGCACTCGACCGCGCCTGGGAGGACGCGCCAGTGGCCTTCGTTCCCGGCTGCGGCAACGGAGGCTGAGATGGCCGACGCGCTTAATGAGTTCTTCTTCGGAATCTATCCCTACATCTGCCTGGTGGTGCTGGCGCTGGGCTCGATCGTCCGCTACGACCGAGAACCGTATACGTGGCGCTCTGGCTCCAGCCAGCTCCTGCGCCGGCGCCAACTCGTCATGGGTTCGGTGCTATTCCATGCCGGCATCCTGATCGTCTTCGTCGGTCACTTCGTCGGCCTGCTGACCCCGATCGCGATCTTCGACGCCTTCGGCATCGGCCACGGGTTCAAGCAGGTAATGGCGATCGTCGTCGGCGGCGTCGCCGGCGTGGTGTGCATGATCGGGCTGCTGATGCTGCTGCACCGCCGGCTGACCGACCCACGTATCCGGCGCACCTCCAGCTTCGGCGACATCGCCATCCTCTTACTGCTGGCGGTGCAACTCGGCCTCGGACTACTCACGATCATCATCTCGCTCGGCCACCTCGATGGCGGCGAGATGCTGAAGTTCATGGCCTGGGCGCAGGGCATCTTCACCTTCGAGGCCGGAGCCGCCGGCTATGTCGCCGAGGCGCACTGGCTGTTCAAGCTGCACCTGTTCCTCGGCCTGACCATCTTCCTGGTGTTCCCGTTCACCCGGCTGGTGCACATGCTGAGCGCGCCGGCACGTTACCTGTGGCGCACCGGCTATCAGGTGGTGAGGGCGCGCGGATGATCGCCGTCAACGGACAGGCCATCGACGAGCACGCCGTCGCCGCGGAGATGCAGCATCATCCCGCGCCCGATGCCGAGACTGCCCGCGAGGCGGCGGCCCAGGCGCTTGCCGTCCGCGCGCTGCTGACACAGCGCGCCCAGGCACTGGGGATCGAGGCGGAGGATGAGAACGAACGCCTCGATGCCCTGATGGCGTGCGAGGTGCTGGTTCCGGAACCGGACAGCGAGACCTGCCGGCGCTACTACGACAGACATCGCCACGCATTCCGGTCGCCCACGCTCTTCGAGGCGGCGCACATCCTGATCGCCGCGCCATCCAGCAACCGGACCGCCCACGACGATGCGATCGCCACGGCGAAGACCTTGATCGAGGAGCTCAAGGCCGCGCCGGATCGCTTCGACAAGCTGGCCGAGACCTGGTCCGCGTGTCCGTCACGACTTAACGGCGGGCGGCTCGGCCAGGTCGCGCGCGGCGACACCGTGCCGGAGTTCGATACCTTCCTGGAGAACCTCGAGCCGGGTCAGCTCTGCCCGGTGCCGGTACCGACGCGTTTCGGTGCGCACGTGTTGCGTCTCGACCGGCGGATCGAGGGGCGCGACCTGCCGTTCGAGGTTGCCGAGCCGAAAATCGCCGCCTACCTGTCTGAGCGCGGGCACGCGCTGGCGGTGCAGCAATATATCGGCCAGCTTGCCGCCGCCGCCGAAATTCGTGGCGTCAGTTTGCCTGACCCCGATCTGCCGAGCGCTGGCCTCTCACCAGTGGCGGGCGACAGAACACACGCAACCGGCGCCAAGGCGCTGCCCGACTAGCAATCCCGGTCCGACAGCATTGGCGTGTGCGGAGCGCGCCCTGCTAGCCGATGCGCGGCAGCTCTGGCGGTGCGCGCCTGGTGAGCAACTCGGGGCTGTCGTCGCGGACCACCAGGTTCTCCTCGTGCACCATCACCTGGCCGTCGCCGTAGACGAGAGCCGGCTCCAGCGTCAGCACCATTCCAGACTCGATTACCGTGGCGTCGAAGTCCGCGTGCGACGGCCACTCGGTGAGCTGCATGCCGAGCCCGTGACCGAAGCGACCGACGTTGCCGGTCACACCGCCGTCGGCCTCCAGCACGCCCAGCATCGACCTGAACAGGTCGCGACACGTCACGCCCGGCCGCACCGCAGCCAGGCCCGCCTCCGTCGCCCTGTAGAGCGTGTCGTAGGCGCGTCGGGCGGCATCACCGGCATCGCCAATGGCGAAGTTGCGGTCGAAGTCGCAGAAGTAGCCATCGAAGGTGCAACCCGTATCGAGCATCAGCACATCGCCCTCGGCCAGCGGTCGCTCACCCGGCGGCGAGATGATGTCGCCGTAGCCGCCCGGCCCCGCCCCACCGACCAGATAGGGGACATCGTCGACCCCGCGCGTCAGGCACGTCGTCTTGAAAGCGCGAAAGGCTTCGACCAGCGGCAAGCCGGCATGGAACAGCTTCGGTGCCGCGTCGAAGGCGTCGCAGACCAGGGTGGCGACGTGCCCGATCTTCGCGACCTCGGCATCCGACTTCACCATGCGCAGTCGGCGGACCAGCGGCGTTGCATCGCCCACACGGACGTCCGGCAGGCTCTCGCGCAGACGCTGGAAGTCGCCGACCGGCATCCGCAGGTGGCTCTCGTGGCCCATCGGCAAGCCAATGGACGCGGCGTTGCCCGCTAGCTCCCGGATCGCGTCGGCCAGCAACCCGACCCCATCGTCCGCCGGCCGTGGCGCCGGCCAGGTCCGGATGTCATCGAGCCAGGTACGTGCCATGCAGGCGCCGCCGATCTCGGGAATGACGGCGACCGGCTTGCCGGACGATGGCAGCAGCAGGAACCAGGGCCGGGTCGGGCTCTGCCAGAACGGCGTGAGGAAGCCGGAGAAGTAGCGCACCTCGGGCTCGGTCGTGAGCAACAGCAGATCGAACCCGGCATCGCGCATCAGCGTCTGCGCGCGATGCGTGCGCTGCGCCAGTTCCGCCTCGGTGAAGCCGCGCGCCGGGCCCGTGGGTCGCGGACCCCCGTCGTCCCTGTTCGTCGCCATCGCCATTGCGCCACTCCGAAAGTGCGGTCACCACGATAGAGGCAACACCGCAGCCATGCGCGACCCACCTAGCGCACGGACATCGGAAGGACGATTTGCAAATCAGTCGCATTTGCGCTCTAGTAGCGACAACTCTGCGATTGCGAATTGATCGCACTGACGAGCGTGGACCGTGAGAATGGGGAAGAAGTCGGGCTGGGCCATCGGCCTCGCCGTAGCGGCGTTGGCGCTGACGCCGACGGCCGCGCGCGCTGAGCCGATGCCGCTGACCATCGAGTTGAACAAGCTTGAGGCCGCGGGCGAGGCCTGCCGCGCCTACATCGTGCTCCACAACCCCTCGCCCGACGCCTACACGTCGCTGAAGCTCGATCTGGTGATGTTCGACGACGACGGCATCGTCGCCCGGCGACTGGCGGTCGAGGGCGCACCGCTGACAGCCGGCAAGACCAGCCTGAAGGTGTTCGACATTGCCGGCCTGGCCTGTCCGAGCATCGGCCGCATCCTGCTGAACGACGTGCTCGCCTGTGCCGGGGCGTCCGGCGCCTACGAGGGCTGCCTGGCGCGGATCGAGACCAGCGCGCGCGGAAAAACCCCCTTCATCAAGTAGGCCACCGATGAACCCGACCGACGATTCCACCCTGCAGCCTGCCATGCACCCCGCGCTGGAACTGCTGCAGTCGGGCGGACCAGTGGTCGCGATCCTGCTGGTGCTGTCCGTCGCGGCCCTGGCCATCGTACTGGCCAAGCTGTGGCAATTTCGTCGGCTGGGTGATGCCCGCACCGCTGAAGCGCTGGTACGTCGCAGGTCGTCGAGCAGGCGTGGCGGCAGCGTCTGGTACGTCACCGGGCCGGCGAGACCGACACGGCGCTGAGCCTGGCCGAGTCGCTCGCCGATCCGGCTGCACAAGTGCTGGCTCGCGCGCTGCGCGGGATCCGGCGTGGCCTGCCCGAGGCGCGCGTGCGCGACGAAGTCGAGAGTTTCGCGCTGGCGACGCTGGACGAGTTGCGCGGCGGCCTGCGCACGCTGGAGGTGATTGCCGGTCTGGCGAACCGGTTCGGCGAGTTGATGCAGCGAGAC
>CAZVLI010000291.1:0-5592 GCA_964627965.1 uncultured Rhodospirillales bacterium | reverse complement strand
ACCTGCCGAACTACCAGGCCGGCGGCAAATGAGCGCGCTGAAGTGAGCGGGCACCGTGTCGCCTACCTGAATGCGAGATTGGTCGATCCCGAATCGGGGCTCGACCGGAACGGCGCGTTGCTCACCGAGGGCGACAGGATCGTCGCCTTCGGCCCCGAGATTTTCCCCTCTGGCTCGCCGGCCGACGCCGAGGTCGTGCATTGCGGCGGCCGCGTCCTGTGTCCGGGCCTGATCGACATGCGTGTGTTCACCGGCGAGCCCGGCGCCGAGCACAAGGAAACGCTGCAGAGCGCCGGCCAGTCGGCCGCCGTCGGCGGCGTCACCACGATGGTGGTGATGCCGAATACCGATCCCGTCATCGACGACGTGGCGCTGGTCGGCTTCGTCGCCCGGCTCGGCCGCCGCGCCCCGGTCAAGGTGCGGGCGATGGCGGCCCTGACCAAGGGACTGAAGGGCGAGGCGATGAGCGAGCTTGGCCTGCTGGCCGAGGCCGGCGCCGTCGCCTTCACCGACGGCGACCGCGCGGTCACCAACGCCGGCCTGATGCGCCGCGCGCTGAGCTATGCCTCGGCCTTCGGCCTGCTGATCTGTCAGTTCCCGCGCGAACCGTCGCTGGCGTCCGACGCCGCGATGAACGAGGGCGAGCTGTCGACCCGGCTGGGGCTGCCCGGCGTGCCGCCGATGGCGGAGACCATCGTCGTCGAACGCGACCTGCGCCTGGTGGAGATTTCCGGCGGGCGCTATCACGCTGCGGCGCTGTCGACCGCGCGCTCCGTCGCCGCGGTGGCCGAGGCGAAGGCGCGCGACCTGCCGGTCACCGCCGGTGTCTGCCTGCACAACCTGGCGCTGAACGAGAACGCGGTGGGCGACTACCGGACCTTCGCCAAGACCGATCCGCCGCTGCGCGCCGAGGACGACCGTCAGGCCGTCGTGCGGGCCATCGCCGACGGCACCATCGACGTGATCTGCTCTGGCCACGATCCGCAGGACCCAGAGAGCAAGCGCCAGCCCTTCGAGGTCGCGGCCAGCGGCATCGTCGGCCTGGAGGCGCTGCTGCCGCTGTCGCTGGAACTCTACCACAACGGCATCCTCAAGCTGCCCGACCTGCTGGCCAAGCTGACCTGCAACCCGGCGAAGCTGCTCGGGCTCGACGTCGGCCGGCTGAAGGAGGGCGCGCCCGCCGACTTGCTGGTCTTCGACCTCGACGAGCCCTGGCGGCTCAGCGTCGAGGACTTCCGCTCCAAGTCCAAGAACGCCCCCTACGACGGCCGCCCGGTCCAGGGCCGCGCCTGGCGCACCATCGTCAGCGGCCGACAGGTGTATGATCGCCACGGGGAGGTTTGCTGATGCCCGATTTCCTCGGTGGTATCGACTACACGTGGCCGTTCTACGCGGCGGCGGTGTGCGGCTATCTGCTGGGCTCGATCCCGTTCGGGCTGGTGCTGACCAAGCTCGCCGGCATGGGCGACATCCGGGCCATCGGGTCGGGGAATATCGGCGCCACCAACGTTCTGCGTACCGGCAACAAGAAGCTGGCGGCGGCGACACTGCTGCTGGACGGCGCCAAGGGCGCGGTCGCGGTGCTGATCGCGCAGACCTGGGGCCAGGACATGGCGGTGATGGCCGCCGGCGGTGCCATGCTCGGCCACTGTTTCCCGATCTGGCTCAAGTTCAAGGGTGGCAAGGGCGTCGCCACCTTCCTGGGCATCATGCTGGCGATCGTCTGGCCGGCCGGCATCGCCTGCTGCCTGACGTGGCTGGCGGTCGCGGCATTGTTCCGCTTCTCGTCACTGGCCGCCCTGATCGCGGTGATCGCGGCGCCGCTCTACGCCTGGTACTTCGCCGACTTCCAGATCATGTACCTGGCCGGCCTGATGGCGTTGCTGGTGGTGTTCCGACACCACGAGAATATCGGCCGCCTGTTCGCCGGCACCGAGCCGCGGATCGGCCGCAAGAAGGAAGCCTCAGCGTAGCTGCCGCCGCTCCGGGCTGAGCTGGTAGTAGACCGTCCCGCGCAGCGCGCCGACCGGCACCGGGCCGAACTGGCGGCTGTCGATGGCACCGTCGCGGTTGTCGGCCAGCACGTAGACGTGCGCGAACGGCACCTGCACCGCTTCGACATTGTCTGCTGGCGAGCCGGCGTCGAGCTCGATCACGTCATAGCTGGCGCCGGACGGCAGGGTCTCGCGGAACACCTGGCCAGGAATGCCGGAGAGTCGCGCGCGGTCCGGTCCCGAACTCGCTTCCCGATCGACGCTCTCGCCGTTGAGCAGCAGCTGACCATCGCGCAGCTCGATCGTGTCGCCGGCCAGCCCCACCACGCGCCGCAGGACGGCGACCCGCGCGCCACCGACGACCTTGAAGAACACCACCAAGTCGCCCGGTGCCGGCTTGCGCCAGTCGAACACCGCCTCGTTGGCCAGCGACACGCTGCCGGCGTCGATCTGCGGCGCCATCGAGTTGACGGTCATCGCATAGGGCTCCAGCCGCATCTCGGCCACCGGGTCGAGCGGCGCCAGGATGTAGACCGCGGCCCCGGCCAGCGCCGCCACCGCGCCGCGTCCCCAGCCGACACGCGGCAGTCCGGCAATCTGGCGCACGATCCAGGCCAGCAGGTAAAGGCCGATCGCCGGCGGCAGCGCCAGCTTGAGCCACTCCGGCAGGTCGACCACGGCGCCGAACACGAAGGGCAGCCCGATCACCTGCAGCAAGGTCACGACGGTCAGCATCGGCCCGCCTGCGAAATAGGCCAGCACGCGCCCGACCGTGGCCACCTCCACCTCCGCGCGGAGCAGGCGAAGCACGACCATCATGACCGCGCCGGCCGCCACCGCACCGATGCCGGAGAGCAGGGCGGCAAACACGAAGGCGAAGCCGGGCACCCGGCTCACGCTGCCCAGTACCGGCGACAGCCAGGGGCGCCACTCGTAGAAGCGGAACACGTCGTCATCGGCCAGCAGCGCCGACAGGACGTAGCCGATGACGCAACTCGTGACGATGAACACGATGGGCCCGCAACTGCGCAGCGCCCAGTCCGGGCGCTGCAGCCGCGCCGGCCGCACCAGCGCCATCAGATAGGTCTGGGGATAGCGTCGTAGCTGTTCCACCAGGGAAGCCGCCATCCAGGCGCTCCTTGTCATACCGGACCCGGTTCGTTTCCGGCATTCCGCGTTATATGTCAATGCGGTGGCATTGACCGGCCGGAGCGCTTGGCGCAGCGTTCGCGCATGAACGTTCCGCCGCCCCGAGACCGCGACGACCTGATCGACCGCATCCGCCTGCTGCGGACGCGCAATGTCGGGCCGGTGTCGTTCCGCCAGTTGCTGGCGCGCTTCGGCGCCGCCGCCGAGGCGCTGGACCGCTTGCCGGAACTGAGCCGGCGGGCGGGTGGCAGCGGCGTGAAGCTGGCCTCCCGCGCCGCGGCGGCAGCCGAACTGGACGCAGCGGATGCGGCCGGCGCGACGGTCCTGGCACTGGGCGACCCTGCTTATCCGGCGGCGCTGGCGGTGCTCGAAGACGCGCCGCCGATCCTGTTCGTGCGTGGCGATGCGGCGCGACTGAACCAGCCCTGCGTTGCGCTGGTCGGCGCTCGACACGCCTCGGCGAATGGCCGGACGCTGGCGGAACGCATGGCCCGTGACCTGGTTGCGGCCGGATATGTCGTGGTCTCCGGCTTGGCCCGTGGCATCGACGCGGCGGCGCACGAGGGCGCGCTGGCCGGCGGGACGGTAGCGGTGCTGGCCGGCGGCCTGGACAAGATCTATCCGGACGAGCACGTGCCGCTGGCCGAGGCGATCGTCGCCCACGACGGCGCGGTGGTCACCGAGATGCCCTTCGGCCAGGCACCGCGCGCGCAGCATTTCCCGCGCCGCAACCGTCTGGTTTCCGGCCTGTCCTCGGGTGTTGTCGTTGTCCAGGCGGCCCGACGGTCAGGCTCCCTGATCACGGCGCGACTGGCCGGCGAGCAGGGCCGGGAGGTCTTCGCCGTGCCGGGCTTCCCGCTCGACGAGCGCCATCAGGGCTGCAACCAGTTGCTCCGCGAGGGGGCACATCTGACCGAGACGGCTGGCGACGTCCTCGCGGTTCTCGGTCGTGCCGAACTCCGGGAGACCTGGCTGGAGCCGACCTACGAGGTCGCCGTGCCGCCGCCGGATGCCGCCGGTGACGTCGAGTCGCTGGCCGCGTTGATCGGCCCGGAGCCGGTGCCGGTCGACGCTCTGATCCGCCGCAGCGGTTTGACAGCCCCAGAGGTTTTGACCATTTTGCTGGACCTTGAACTGGCGGGGCGCCTTGATCGGCACAGCGGTTCGCACGTGTCCCTCCGCCTATAAGTAGTTGACTTTCAAACAACTCTATTCCAGGCACCATCAACCTGCGTTTGGGTCGCAGCCGCAGCAACGAGCAGTAAGCAGCCATGAGCGTTGTCGTTGTCGAGTCGCCCGCCAAGGCGAAGACGATCAACAAGTACCTGGGTGACGATTACGTGGTGCTGGCCAGCTATGGCCACGTCCGTGACCTGCCGTCCAAGGACGGTTCGGTGCGTCCGGACGACGACTTCGCCATGACCTACCAGACCGACGAGAACTCGGTGAAGCACCTGCGCGCGGTCGCCCAGGCGCTGAAGCGCGATCCCAAGCTGATCCTCGCCACCGACCCGGATCGCGAGGGCGAGGCGATCTCGTGGCACGTGCTGAACGCACTGCGCGAGGAGCATGGCCTCACCGACCTGGAGGTCAGCCGCGTCGTTTTCAACGAGATCACCAAGAAGGCGATCCTGGAGGCGATGTCGCACCCGCGCGACCTCGATATGGACCTAATCAACGCTCAGCAGGCCCGCCGCGCGCTCGACTATCTGGTCGGCTTCACGCTGTCGCCGGTGCTGTGGCGCAAGCTGCCGGGCGCGCGTTCCGCCGGCCGGGTGCAATCGGTCGCGCTGCGCCTGATCTGCGAGCGCGAGATGGAGATCGAGGCCTTCAAGCCGCAGGAATACTGGACCGTCGATGGCGCCTTCGGGGCATCGGCGGGGCAGCTGACCGCGCACCTCACGGTCCTCGACGGCAACAAGCTCGACAAGTTCTCGCTGCCCGACGAGGCCACGGCGATGCGCGCCGTCGCCGAAGCGGAGAAGCGCACCTATCATGTCGCCTCGGTCGAGGTGCGCCCGCAGCAGCGCCATCCGCAGCCGCCGTTCACCACGTCGACCCTGCAGCAGGAGGCCAGCCGCAAGCTCGGCTTCGGTGCGCGCCAGACCATGCAGGTGGCGCAGAAGCTCTACGAGGGCATCGACATCGGCGGCGAGACCGTCGGCCTGATCACCTACATGCGGACCGACGGCGTGCAGATGGCCGGCGAGGCGATCGCCGCCTGCCGCGACGTCGCCATCGGCCGCTATGGCCAGTCCTTCGTGCCGCGCGAGGCGCGTGAGTACAAGACCAAGGCGAAGAACGCGCAGGAGGCGCACGAGGCGATCCGCCCGACCGATCCGGCGCGCACGCCCGACGAGGTCGCCAAGTACCTCAACGAGGAGCAGCGCAAGCTCTACGACCTGATCTGGAAGCGCGCCGTCTCCAGCCAGATGGCGAGTGCCCGACT
>CAZVLI010000290.1:0-5606 GCA_964627965.1 uncultured Rhodospirillales bacterium | reverse complement strand
TTCCGGGGTCAGCTTGGCGATCGGCGGCAGCACGCCGAAGGCGTCGGCCGTCAGCATCACCACGTTCAGCGGATGACCCGCGACGCCGGTCGGCGAGGCGTTGGGGATGAAGTTCAGCGGGTAGGAGGCCCGCGTGTTCTCGGTGTAGCGGTTGTCGTCGAGGTCGAGCGCCCGCGTATCCGGATCCAGGACGACATTTTCGAGGATCGTGCCGAAGCGGCCGGTGGTGGCGTAGATCTCCGGCTCGGCTTCCGCAGAGAGGTTGATCACCTTGGCGTAGCAGCCGCCCTCGAAATTGTAGACGCCGTCGTCGCACCAGCCGTGCTCGTCGTCGCCGATCAGCATCCGGTTCGGATCGGCCGACAGCGTCGTCTTGCCGGTGCCGGACAGGCCGAAGAAGATCGCCGAGTCGCCCTTCTCGCCGACATTCACCGAGCAGTGCATCGGCAGCACGTTGCGGGCGGGCATCAGGAAGTTGAGGATCGAGAAGGCTGACTTCTTGATCTCGCCGGCATAGGACGTGCCGCCGATCAGGACCGTGCGTTTCTCGAAGTTCATCAGCACGTAGGTACCCGAGCGCAGGCCTGGTGTGCCTTCCGCCGCGACCAGGCCGGGCGCGTGCAGGATGGTGAACTGCGGCTCGAAGTCCTTCAGTTCGTCCGCCGTCGGCTGGATGAACATGTTGCGCGCGAACAGGTTGTGCCACGCCTGCTCGGTGACCACGCGGACCGGCAGCCGGTAGTCCTTGTGCGCGCCGACCCAGCAGTCCTGTACGTACAGGCGCTTACCCTGGTAGTAGCTGAGCTGCCGCGCCAGCAATTCGTCGAAGATCGCCGGGTCGATCGCCTTGTTGGTCGCGCCCCAGTCGATCTCGGCTTCCGACTCGGGGTTCTTCACCAGGAACTTGTCCTGCGCCGAACGGCCGGTGTGGACGCCGGTGTTGCAGACCAGGGCGCCGCCCTTGCCCAGGACGCCTTCGCCGGCGGCCAGCGCATGCTCATACAAGGTGGCGGTGGAAAGGTTCCAGAACGTCTCGCCGACGTTCTCCAGCCCGTGCTGGTCCAGTCCGAAACGGCTGATGTGCAGGCCGCTCTGTTTCACTTTGGCGCTCCCTCCCGACGGGACTCTCGGCGATGGCTTCAATGTAGGACAGCCGCCACGGGATATAACCCCGGGACTGCCCCGTTTCTGGCCGTGAACAGGTCACGGTATAGGTGTACGGCGACTTCTGAGCAAGCGACGTGCCATCGGCCGGCTCAGGCGCGGGATCGAGCCTGTTTTACCAGGTCCACCAGCACGCCTCGTGCGTCACTTGCGTTGCGAATCGGTTGCAGAAAGGGCAACCGCAGTACCTCGCCGCCGCGCCGCAGGTCGCAGCCCTCCGCATCGATGCCGGTCATCGTCCAGCCGTCGCCGTCCGCGCCCAGGAGTTTCGTGGCGTAGAGGTGGATGGCGTCGGCGTGATCCTCGTTCATGTGGCCGACGATGCTGGTCTCCGCCTCGGCCAGCACCGCCGCCTGCCCGCGCTCGGGTTGCAGGTCGCTGGCCTCGATGCGGTGGATGGCGCCGAAGCCGGCCACCATGTGCGCCCACTCGACCTCCACCGCGTAGAAGTCGAAATCGTCGAAGTCGGCGTACATCGCCGCGTCAGTATGCCGCGCCAGAAACCGGGCGCGATGACGCGGCTCCGCGCTGACGGCGGCGCGGCCCTGGACCGAGACGCGGGCGCCGGTGAGCGGGCTGTCGAGCCCGACGGTACCGTCGAACAGCAGCGAGACGCGGTTGTCGGCGAGGATGTTCCTGGTGTGCTCGGCGAGCCGGGAGATCAGCAGCAGCGGCGTCGCGTCGTGGTCGCAAGCGACCAGCACCAGCGATGCATACGGCGCGGCGCCGTCGGCGGTCAGGGTTCCCAGGCTGGCCCGGTCGGTGCTGCGCATCAGCGCACGCGCGGCGTCGGCTGGCGAGGCCTTCGGTGTCGGGTCGGTCGGCACTTTGCCTAACTCCTGTGCAGGTGTAGCGTCGCCGCCCTCTCTTCGCGAGGACGAGCATGCCATGACGGCGCCCGCCGCCGCTACCGGGACCGAAAGCTGGGGCCGCGCCCTGGTGCGCCAGACCGGCCAGAACGTGCGTCTGGCGGCGCCGGTGGCGGCCTCGCGCCTGGTGATGTTCCTGATCATCACCGCCGACGTGGTGATGGTCGGCCGGCACGACTCGATCGAACTGGCCTACCTGGGGCTCGCCTTCTCGGTGCAGGGCGTGTTCATGCTGATCGGTATCGGCATGCTGGTCGGTACCGGGGTGCTGACGGCGCAGGCGCGCGGCGCCGGCGAGGACGGCGAATGCGGGGTGATCTTCCGCGTCGCCCTGGTGCATGCGCTTGGGCTCGGTGTCCTGTTCGCCGGGTTGTGCTTCACCGGCACATGGTTCTTCCGCCTGACCGGCCAGGGCGAGGAGCTGTCGGTCGGCGCCGGACAGGCGATGATCTGGCTCGGGCTCGGCCTGCCGGGCCTGATGGCGATGGTGGCGGCGTCGCTATTCCTGGAGGCGCTTGGGCGACCGGGTGTCGGCGTGGTGGTCTCCGCTGTCGGCTTGGCCCTGAACGTGATGCTGAACGCGCGGCTAATTCCGGAAGGCGGCGCCGATGGCGCGGCGATCGCGACCTCGATCGTGCGCTGGGCGATGGCGGCACTGATGATCGTCTATGCTTTCGCCACCGTTGAGACGCGCTACGGGCTGGGCGGGCCGCTGACCGGGGGCTTCGTCATCGGGCGGAAGCTGCGCCGGCTGGGCTACGCGCTGGGGTTGGCGCAGGGGCTGGAGTCGGCGGCGTTCGGCTCGATGGCGCTGATCGCCGGCCTGATCGGCGTGCACGCGGTCGCGGCGCATCAGGTCGCGCTGCAGGTCGCGGCGTTCTGCTTCATGGGCGCGGTCGGCATTTCCACCGCCACGGCGGTCCAGGTCGGGCTGGCGGTCGGGCGCGGCGATCAGCGCGGCGTGGCGCTGGCCGGCTGGGCCGGCTGCGCGCTGATCCTGATCTGGATGGCGGTCCTGGGCCTGGTGGTGGCACTGGGCCGCGGCACCATCGCCGGCCTGTTCACCGACGACGCCGCGCTGATCGCGGTGGTGCTGCCGGCGCTGCTGGTGGTCGCGGCGATGCTGCCGACCGACGGGTTGCAGGGTGTGCTGATGGGGGCGCTACGCGGCGCCGGCGATGTCTGGATCCCGACCGCCATGCATCTGTTCTCGTTCATCGTCGTGATGGCGCCGCTGGCGGCATGGTTCGCGCTGGGGCTCGACTGGGGCCTGCCCGGCCTGTTCGGTGGCGCCGGCATCGGCGTGACGGTGGCGGCGGTGCTGCTGGGGTTCCGCTTCCGGGTGATCGGACGGCGGGTGGTGCGACGGCTCTAGCCGGCGGCGCCGGGTTGGTAATCCGGCCGTTTCGTCCCCACATCTGAACCGGCGGCCTGCCGCAATCGCGCCACCTTTCGGTCACATTGGAGGGCCAATCGCGCGATACTGTCCCGGCCCGAGGGCGGCTGGAAGAGGAACCCTGCCTGTGACGGCAAGCATCGCGCTGGTCGACGACGACCAGAACATCCTGACCTCTGTCTCGATCGCACTGGAGGCCGAGGGTTACAAGGTGACCACGTATAGCGGCGGCGAACCGGCGCTGGCGGGCCTGACCCGCGCGCCCGCCGACCTGGCGGTCCTGGACATCAAGATGCCGGGCATGGACGGCATGGCGCTGCTCGGCCGGCTGCGGCAACAGACCGACATGCCGGTGATCTTCCTGACCTCGAAGGACGACGAGATCGACGAGGTCCTCGGGCTGAAGATGGGCGCCGACGACTACATCCGGAAGCCGTTCTCGCAGCGCCTGCTGATCGAACGCATTCGGGCCGTCCTGCGCCGCGCCGAGGCCGCCGCCAGCGACGCACCGACCGAGTCCGGCAAGGTGCTGACGCGCGGCGACCTCACGCTCGATCCGACCCGTCACGCCTGTACCTGGAAGGGCGAACCGGTGCAGCTCACCGTCACCGAGTTCCTGATCCTGGAAGCGTTGGCGCGCTATCCCGGCCACGTGAAGAGCCGCGACAACCTGATGGACGCGGCCTACAACGACAACGTCTACGTCGACGACCGCACCATCGACAGCCACATCAAGCGGCTGCGGCGCAAGTTCAAGGCGGTCGACGACGAGTTCGGCGCGATCGAGACGCTGTACGGGCTGGGCTACCGGTTCAAGGAGAGCTGAGCCGCATGGCGGCGCCGGCGCTCGGCAGACCCGGGCCACGGCCCAGCACGGCCGAGCCGGCGCCCGCGCGTACCGAAACCGCGCGTCGTCGCCGGCGCCGGTTTCCGTCGCTGTGGCTGCGGATCCTGGCGCCGAACGTGCTGGCGCTGGCGATCCTGGTCGGCGGCATCCTCTATCTCGACCAGTATCGGGCCGGCCTGCTCGACAGCAAGATCGCCGCGCTCACCATCCAGGCCGAACTGATCGCCGGCGCGATCGGCGAAAGTGCCGGCGGCGACGAGGGCGGCAAGCTGGTCGCGGCGGAGGTCAATCCGCTAATCCGGCGCCTGGCTCTGCCGACGCGCAGCCGGGCACGGCTGTTCGCGGTTGACGGCGAGCTGATGGCGGACAGTCGCGCTCTGCTCGCCGCCGGGCGGCTGGTGCAGCTGCGCACGCTGCCGCCGCCCGATGCCGAGTTCTTCGGGCTGGCTTGGCTCGATGCGCTGTTCGAGGAACTGCTGCCGCGATTGCCGCAACGGGACAGTTTTCCGCTCTACCTGGAGCGGCTGAACCAGCGCGCGGCCGACTATGACGAGGTCGGCCGGGCGCTGGCCGGCGGCACGGACAGCCGCGTGCGGCGCAACGAGGACGGTCGGCTGGTGGTGTCAGTCGCGGTGCCGGTGCAATACCTGCGGCGGGTGTTCGGCGCGCTGCTGCTGAGCGCCGACTCCGACGACATCGAGGCGGCGGTACGCGACGTCCGGCTGGCGATCTTCCAGGTGTTCGCCGCCGCGCTCGCCATCACGGTGCTGCTGTCGCTGTTCCTGGCGGGGACCATCGCCCGGCCGCTGCGGCGGCTGGCGCAGGCGGCCGAACGGGTGCGGCGCCGGGTCGGCCAGCGGGTCGAGATTCCGGATTTCTCCCGGCGGCGCGACGAGATCGGCGACCTGTCGGTGGCGCTGCGCGAAATGACCGAGGCGCTCTATACGCGGCTCGACGCCATCGACCGTTTCGCCGCCGACGTCAGCCACGAGATCCGCAATCCGCTCACGTCGCTGCGCAGTGCGGTGGAATCCGTCGCGGTGGCGCAGTCGGACGAGCAGCGCCAGCGCCTGTTCGCGATCATCCAACAGGACGTCGGGCGGCTCGACCGGCTGATTTCCGACATCGCCAACGCCAGCCGGGTCGACGCGGAGATGATGCGCGCCGAGGTGGAATCCCTCGACCTTTCCGGCCTTTTGTCGACTGTGGCAGACATTGTCCGCCAGCGGCAGCCCGCGGGCGGACCGCGCATCGTCGTCGACCTGCCGGATGCGCCGGTCACCGTCGACGGGATCGGCGGCCGGCTGGCGCAAGTGTTGGAGAACCTGCT